>SLIS01000439.1 GCA_007135505.1 Halovivax sp. | reverse complement strand
CTACCGGCGGCTCGCCGCCGTCGATCGCGGTGCTGTGGCTCCGGGCGCCGCTGATCCGGCCGCGTCCCGCCGACCGCGTCGGATCGAGGGAACCACGTCGCCGCGGTGCAAACGACTATACTCTGCGAGGACGACATTCGATCGGTATGACAGCAGCTACGAACTCGGGCCCATCACTGGAGGGGCTACTCGTCGACTGTGACGTCCACCAATCGTGGGCCGATCCCGACGCGATCCGCGAGCGACTTCCCGCCCGCTTTCGAGAGAACCGCGGCATCACACTCCCCGGATCGGCCTGGTCGAATCCGCATGGACTCAATCGTCGCGACGCAGTCCCGGAAGACGGCGGGCGCGCCGGGTCGGATCCTGAGTTGCTGATCGACCAGCACGTCGAACGGTTCGACGTCGATTACTGCGTGCTCACCGGTGCCGGGATCATCGAGGTCGGAATCGCTCCGGATCCGGAGTACGCCGGCGCGCTGGCCGAAGCGTACAACGAGTGGCTGGTAGAGACGTGGCTTGAGGCCGACGAGCGGTTCGTCGGGTCGGTCGTGGTCCCGCCCCAGACGCCTGACCGAGCCGCCGAGCTGATCCGACGGTTCGCGGATCACGACCAGATCGTCCAGGTGCTGTTGCCCGACGCGAACGCGAGCAGAAAACCATACGGCCGACGTGAGTTCTGGCCGATCTATCGGGCGGCAGCGGCCAACGATCTTCCGGTCGCGATCCACCCGGGAACTGCGGGCCGCGGCGTAAGCGATCCGCCGACGGGTGCGGGCTACCCCAGCACGTACATCGAGTGGCACACGGTGTTGCCGGCGACGTACATCGGTCACCTCGCGAGCTTCGTCACCGAGGGAGTCTTCGCCGAGATTCCAGTAACCCTCGTCTGCATCGAGGGCGGAATCGCCTGGCTCCCCCATCTCCTGTGGCGGCTGGACAAGAACTGGCGAGCGCTGCGCGTCCAGACGCCGTGGCTCGAGCGCCCGCCCAGCGAGTACATCAAAGATCACGTCCGATTCACGACGCAGCCGATCGAAGAGCCGAACGATCCGGCACACCTCCGCTCGATCTTCGAGATGATCGACGCCGAACGGACGGTGATGTTCGCCAGCGACTATCCCCACTGGGACAACGACTCGCCGTCGGCCGGACTGCCACCGATCGACAACGACCTGCTCGAGCGGATTCGCTACCGGACCGCCGCCGAAACGTACGATCTCCCCGGCGAACTCGCGAGGTGATCGACGGTGTCGACCGCACACGAAATCTGTCCGGTTGCGGAGCTCCCGCCGGGAGAACGGCGGATCGTCGACATCGATGGCCGCTCGATCGGCGTCTTCAACGTCGAGGGCGAGTATTACGCGGTCCGGAACGTCTGTCCACACCAGCGAGCACCGCTCTGCGAGGGCGAACTTACGGGCACGACCGACGCCGACGGGCGTGACGACGTCGAGTGGACTTGTGAGGGGCGGATTCTCCGCTGCCCCTGGCACGGCTGGGAGTTCGACGTCACCTCGGGCGACTCCGTGTTCAACCCGCACCGCTGGCGAGCCAGCACGTACGAAACAGACGTGCTCGCCGATCCGGATGCCGCTCCCGAGGACATCACAGTCGAAACGCTCGAGACCGGTACGGAAGACGGTGTCGTCGTTGTGTATTGCTAACTCGCTCTGCAGCCCTAACCCGGTCCACCACCGCTCGAGATCGAAACCGAACGACGGGCTGTTCGTCGGTAGCCGAACGGCGTGATGTTTGACAGTTGATGAGAGTTCTTCGCCGAGCGAACCGATACGAAACGGCTATCGGAGAGACAACGACGGACCGATCGATCTACGATACCGCCGACGACCTCGAACTACTGCCGACGCCCCGCGAAATCGAACTGACCGGCGATCAGTACGAACTCGACGACTGGTGATCGTGCTACCAGACGACACAGCGTGGGCTGCGGTCGCAGCCGACGAGATTACCGACCGACTCGAGTCAATCAGCGGCGAGACACTTCCCGTTCGGACCAAGCTGCCGGCGGACCGCGACGCCGTGGTCATCGGTCGCTGGCAGGATCGGTCGATCTGATCGGTCTCGATGGCGCTCAACGTGACACTGACGCCGACCGAACCCGGTAAGCAGGGGTACGCGATCGAGTTTGGAGCACACGACGGGCGGACGGTAGCCTTGCTCGGCGGCTCGGCCTCGCTCGGCGCACTGTACGCCGCGGTGACGTTTCGACGGCTGCTTCGTCCAGCGCCGACCGCGTCGATGCTCTCGACGGCGACAGGAGCGAGGAAACCGATGACTCAATCGTCGCAGTGGAGGCAAGCGTCTGGGACTGGCCGGACTTCCTCGAGCGCGATAACGGTCGACTGTGACTGGACGCGATTCGGGACGCTGACGATCCGTCAGCGATCGACGACGCAGTCGACGCGTTGCAGCGTCGGCTCGACTTCTTCCTTCGACACAAGATCAACTGCCTGTACGCGCCGGCACTGTTGCCGGCGGACGACGTAGACACGGATCGGTACGAGCGCGAGCTCGAGGCGGCTCGCGAGGTAGCCGAATACGCCGCAAAGCGCGGTATCACGCTCCGGTTCGTCGGGAACGTAGAGATCGGGGCATACCTCTCGGGCGACGAGCGAGCGCAGGCGATCGAACGCCGTCCCGGAACCGGCTACTCGTGGTCGGCGTTCGCCGCGCATCGGACTCACGCGAACCGGTACGCGCTCTTTTTCGACGCGATCGGCGGCGACTGCGTGTTCTCGCTCCATCTCGACGAGCAGGGTGGCTACGTCGATCCCGAGAAGTGGAGCGAACGCGGCCCCGAAACCCGGGCGATGTACGGTGACGATAAGGCAAGCGCGACGCTGGAGCAGTGCTCGCGGTACTTCGACGCCGTTCGACGAGCGGCACCCGACGTCGACCTCGAAGCGATCCCGTATCCGTACCACTTCCAGTTCGCGACCGACGGGTTCGCGGCGTCGTACGCCGATATCGAGGCGACCCAGGCACTCGCGGGATTGGTCGCGCCGATTCGGGGTCGCGAGCACGCGGGCGATGTGCGATCACGGTTGCTGGCGTTTTACCGCTTTCTGGCGGAGCACTTGCCGGACGACGTCCACATCGTGTTTCGCGAAGCCGACAGGGAGACGTTCGAGGCGGCCGCCGATCTCTACGAGAACCACCCGCTCACGATCTGGGCCTATCCCGACCGGAACAACGGCTGGCACGGAACGTTCGTCCCCCAGGCCCGCTTCGCGAAAACGTTCGAGCGATCCGGCGAGCGTGACCGATACTTCGCTGCGTCGAACTTCGGGGCGTACGGCGATTCACGAGTGAAACGCCTAACACAACAGGAGTACCTCTGGTGTGTCGACCGGCCGGACGCGTCCGCCGCATTTGCACAGTCGGTACGGTCGTACAAGGCCGGGGGCGCGGTCACGGAGTTCCAGCGCGATCATCTCGTGCCGCGGATCGTCGACGTACTCTACGGCGACGCCACGGCCGATGCCCTGGCTGCCCTCTCGGACCTCATCGGCGCGAACGCCAGCTTTCGCTACGTCGCCGAGCCGGACGCCGCTG
>SLIS01000248.1 GCA_007135505.1 Halovivax sp. | reverse complement strand
CTGATCGACGCCGACTACGCGGAGATCGAGGGACGCGGGCGCTCTCGCTCGCTCTCGCTGTCCTACGAGACGGACGCCGTCCTCGAGCGACTGGAGTAGTCGCGGTCGGTTCAGAGCAGTCGCAATTGGGTCAGAACAGTCCCGGCCGGTCCGCAAAGGCGCCCCGGGTATCGTCGATGACGAGTCGGCCCCGCCCGGCGAGCGTGGTGGCTCAGTTCCCGGTGTCCGCCGCGGCCGGCCGCCGGGTGCGGCGATTCCGGCCGAGGTAAGCGCCCAGGTACCCGCCGATCGCGCTCAGCGCGATCAGGTAGAGCGCGGCGATCATCGTGACGAGGACGATCGCGAGGGCGATGGCAACGCTCGCCAGGCCGAGCCCGAGGGCGTTCGCGCCGATGATCAGCCCGCCGAGCAGGATGACGAACCCGACGACGAGCGGAGCGGCGGCGACCAGTCCGGCCAGGCCGCCCGTAACGAGCCCCTGATGACGGTCGCCACGTTCGAGGTAGCCGGCGACGGCCCCGCCGAGGATCGGGGCGAGCGGGAAGAACGACGCGACGATCGTGATGAGTCCGCCGACGAGCGCGTACGTGCCGACCGTCGGTGGTGGGCGCTCGTCGGCCGCGTACTGTGCTCGCGTTCGACGCCGGGTGGCGAAGAAGACGACGCCAGCGACGAGGGTCAGCAACCCCACGACTAGCACCCAGAGACCGCCGCTCGACGCCATGGCGTACGTGAGATCGACGAGTTCGGCGTCCGTGAGGACGTCGGACTGAATCGTGCCGTCGGCGACCAGCTCCTCGATCTGGGCCCGGTCGGCCACGAGCGAGGTGACGAGCCCCCCGGTCGCGATCGAGAGGCCGCCGAGGACCAGAAACGCCGTGACGATCCAGTCGACGACCGTGCCGAGGGTATCGCCCGCGCGTTCGTCACGGTGTGCATGTGTATCGTCGGTCGGAGGTGTCGTCGACATAACATGTGAACTGACGGCGAGCACCGTGTTAAACCGGTGCCCACACGATCCTGACAGTCAGCGCGATCGGGAAGCGACGGCACCGATCGAACCCGCCGCCCATGCGTCGAGAGATGGCCGTCGGAGAGACGACCGGCGGCCGTCGGGTGCTCGGGTTTCCGACGCTTCGCTGCTGGAGCGGTATTTGCCTCGTCACGACTGCACACGTCGTCGACGCGACGGCCCGGGCGTTCGGCCGGCTCGCAGGCCTGCCCTCGACCCATCACGGCCGTCTCAGGCCTGATCGAGATCCTCCCGGTACGCCGAGAGGGACTCGATGGCCGCGTCGATCTCCGCGGCGATGGCGTCGTCGGCGTCCCGGCGTGCCTGGCGCAGTTCGTTCAGGTAGCCGTCGACGACGGCGTGATCGACCGGCTGATCGCCGGCGGTGATACTGGCGAGGTCCGCGGCGATGTCGCGCAGGTCGTCCCGGATCGAGTCGTCGGCGCGCGTGACCGTCTCCTCGAGCTGTCGGTGGGCCTGTCGGAGGTGCGTATCGGCGGACATAGCGATTCCATCCACGACCAGACGGAAGGCGTTTTGGTCAGGCTCGAGACGTATCCGACGGCCCGAACCGGCCGGATACCGGAGTGAAACGATTCGGTAGGATCGAAGTATCGTTTCGATGCGATAGGGGAGACGCCCGCGCCGTCGACGGCCGTTCGTCTCAGGCAGCCCCGGAAGGGTGAGTAATATACTTATTACCGTTGCGTCTCGGCAAGACTCGCTGTAACGGTCGAGAAATGGTAGCGTTACGTCATCGTAACGTTCTGTCCGTTACTTTACGAGTACTCGCCTCTGTTCCAGATGCAATGCCCACGAGACGATCTACGATAAAAGGAATTGGTGTCGCTAGTGGACTGACAGCGGTATCGGGAACTGCCTACGCCATGGGTGATGAACACGACGACGACAAACGTAAAAAAGACGAGGAGCACGAAGAGGAGCGGGACGAGGAACAACCGGACGAACCCATCGAGCCGCCGGAAACGGGACTTCGCGTCGCGCACTTCTCGCCCGACGCCCCGAACGTCGACGTCTACCTCGCCGGTGACGTCGTCCTCGAGGACGTGCCCTACCGGACCGTCTCGCAGTACCTCCCGGTCGACGCCGGAACCTATCCGGTCAAGGTCACGGCGGCGGGCGATCCGGAAACGGTCGTCTTCGACGAGGAGGTAGCCGTCGAGGACGGGACGATCTACTCGGCGTTCGCCATCGGGCTGCTCGAACCGCCGGAGGGGCTGGAAGACCGCGAGTTCGAGATCCAGATCGAGATCGATCGACAGTTGTACGGCGGCGAGTAATCGGATCGCCGACGGGAGTCGATCGGGGCTCGCCGTGCCCGTCGCACCGACCGCTGATGACTCGGCGTCGGGCGCTGGGTCGATTTTTTCGTCGACAACGAGCACGTCGGCGACTCCATCGGAGAATCGGAGCTAGCCTAGCGGATACCACTGACGACGGTGACGTGAATACCGAGTCCGTCAAGGTGCTCCGGTCACAATGGGAGTCACTGTGAGCGACACCCAGGGCCCGCTTCAGCCCGATCGCCCCGACGCAGACCAGCCGTTCGCGGTCGACGCCCCGTTCGACCCCGCCGGCGACCAGCCCGAGGCCATCGAGGGACTCGTGGCGGGCTACGAGGCGGGTGCCGAGAAGCAGACCTTACTCGGGGTGACGGGATCGGGCAAGACGAACACCGTTTCGTGGACGATCGAGCAACTCGAGCAACCCACCCTCGTCATCGCCCACAACAAGACGCTGGCCGCCCAGCTCTACGAGGAGTTCCGGAACCTGTTCCCGAACAACGCCGTCGAGTACTTCGTCTCCTACTACGACTACTATCAGCCCGAGGCTTACGTCGAGCAGACGGACACCTACATCGACAAGGACGCCTCGATCAACGACGAGATCGACAGACTGCGCCACTCCGCGACGCGATCGCTGCTGACGAGGGACGACGTCATCGTGGTCGCCTCCGTCTCAGCCATCTACGGCCTCGGTGACCCGCGAAACTACGTCGACATGTCGATGCGCCTCGAGGTGGGCGAGGAGATCGGGCGCGACGAACTCCTGAAGCGACTCGTCGACCTGAACTACGAGCGCAACGACGTCGACTTCACGCAGGGTACCTTCCGCGTCCGCGGCGATACCTTAGAGATCTTCCCGATGTACGGCCGCTACGCCGTCCGCGTGGAGCTGTGGGGCGACGAGATCGACCGGATGGTGAAGGTCGATCCGCTCGAAGGCGCGGTCAAGAGCGAGGAGCCGGCCGTCCTCGTCCACCCGGCGGAGCACTACTCGATCCCCGAGGCGAAACTGGAGCAGGCCATGCGGGAGATCCGCGACGACCTCGACTCGCGGATCTCGTACTTCGAGCGGGCGGGCGATCTGGTCGCCGCCCAGCGGATCGAAGAGCGCACGACGTTCGACCTGGAGATGATGGCCGAGACGGGCTACTGTTCGGGCATCGAGAACTACTCGCTGTACCTCTCGGATCGCGAAGCCGGCGAGGCGCCGTACACCCTGCTCGACTACTTCCCGGACGACTTTCTCACCGTGATCGACGAGT
>SLIS01000245.1 GCA_007135505.1 Halovivax sp. | reverse complement strand
CCACCGGTCCCTGTTCGACTCGCGGGGCTGGGCCGTCGCCCCGTCGATCGACGCCCGGATCGCGACGGTCCGGGCGTCCGGCGACCTTCCCGTCGTCGTGGGTCGGGACGGACGGGCACTCGGCGTCGTCGCGGTCGGCGACCGACCCCGCCGAGCGTGGGCGGCGACGATCGAGGCGATCGCCGACCGGGGGATGGACGTCGTCGTCCTCACCGGTGACGGCGAACAGGCGGCCGGATTTCTGGCCGATCACGCGGCCGTTACCCACGTCTTCGCGGGCGTCTCGCCGGCCGGCAAGACGGAGACGATCCGCCGACTGGCGGCCGAGGGCCGGGTCGCGATGGTCGGCGACGGGACGAACGACGCCCCGGCGCTGGCCGCGGCCGACCTCGGCATCTCCCTCGGTGGCGGGACCGCCCTCGCTACCGACGCCGCGGACCTGGCGATGGCTGACGACGAACTCGGTGCCGTCGAGCGCGCGTTCGACCTGGCCGACGCGGCCGGCCGGCGACGTCGCGGGACCATCGCGCTGGCGTTTGCCTACCCGGCGATCGCGCTTCCCGTCGCGGCGGTTGGCCTGTTGAGTCCACTGGTGACGACGCTTGCGCTGACCGCCACGGCGTCCGCGATCGCTCTCTACGCCACTCGCGTGTCGGGAGCGCCGGAGACCGGCGTGGACGCGACGTCCACTCCGTGACGATCGGTGCGGACCGTCGGGTGTCCGGAGGGAGCCGCGGAAACGAATGCTACTCACGTAGACTAGCACCGACTTATATCTAAAATTACGAATTTATACCGAACATCACTTTGATTACCAGCCACTGAGGAGGTGAGGCCATGGCAACGCAAACGGAGAACGCAGAGTCAGGTAGTGCAGCCGAGGAGGCCCCGATGAAGGAGGGCGCGATCGCGGGCGCCGGCGCGTTCGTCGCCGGGTTCGTCGGCGTCGCCGTGCTGGCGTTCGTCGATTCGGAGATCGAAATCGGCGAGAGCGAGTTCGGGACGTTCACCGAGCTCGGATGGTTCTTCTACGCGAGTCACTACGTCGACATGAGTTACTCGTTCGGACCGGAGACGGAAACCCAGAGCCTGTTCGCGGACGGATCCACGCAGATTCCGGAGGTCGTCTTCTACCTCGTCCCGGCGATCGTCCTGGTGGGCGTCGGGTTCTGGCTCGCGAATCAGTTCGCCGACCTCGCGGATTCGGGCGACAGCATCGTCTCCGGGGCGGCGGTCGTGATCGGCTACCTGCCGCTCGTCGCCGTGGGTACCTTCCTCTTCGAGGAGAGCGAGTCGATGGGTGACTTCTCGATGTCGATAGGGCCGGACCTCGTCCAGTCGCTCGTCTTCGCCGGACTCATCTTCCCGATCGTCTTCGGGGCGATCGGCGGCTACCTCGCTCACCAGCAGGCACAGTAACCGGTCGAGAGCGTTCTGTTACCGAGATTCTGCGGACGGGAATCGACCGGAGCGGTGCCTACAGCGGCTGGTAGAACGGCAGCGGCGGGTGTGGCAGGTGGATGCCGTAGAGCATCAGGCCGTGCTGGAGCGGGACGTACCCCAGCACGAGGAAGGCGACGCCGAGCGCGCGGTGGAGCCGAACCCGGCTCTTCGGGCCGATCGCGCTCAGGAGGGTGCCGTAGACGAAGAGGGTGGGAATCGTCCCGAGTCCGAGGACGGCGAGCGAGAGCGCGCCGCGGAGCGGATCGGCCAGGGCGAACGCGTAGAGGTAGGCCGGGTAGATGATCGGACACGGGAGCAGGCCGTGGACGCCGCCGAGGACGGCGATGCCGGGACCGGCGGCGAGGCGGTCGATCCGGGCGGTGAGGGCGCCAGAGACGGTCGCGAAGACCCGACCGAGAAGCGGCAGATCGTGGCCCGGGACGCCCGCCCGCCCGCGGACGTAGTAGAGGCCGCTCGCGAGGATGGCGACGCCGACGAGGATGCCCGTCGTCCCGCGGACCCGATCGCCCATCGCGATCGTGGCGTCCGTCGAGGCGAACGCGAGCGCGCCAAGGGCCGCGGCGAGTCCGCCGATGAGGGCGTAACTCGCCGTCCGTCCCAGGTTGAACAGCAGGTGCTGGCGGACCTCGAAGAGCGAGAGGTCGTCCGCCCGACGCGAGGGCCTGGCCGCCGACATCCGCTCGCCGTAGGCGGTCACCAGGGGACCGCACATCCCCAGACAGTGCGCGCCGGCGAGCAGCCCGATGACCAGGAAGACGAGCAGGTCGGCGTGGGCCGCGACGTCGGTGCCGTGACCCGAATGGAGGACGGTCTCGCCGACCGTATCGACGATCGTTGCCGCGAAGGCGCTCATTAGTCGAATCGAGGGATGGCTGCCCTATCGGTCTTGCGTTACGCGCCCGCGGGGAGCCGCCCGAGGCCGAACCGGTTCGGCCGAGACCGGTGCGCTGTCGCCGGCGCTCGGTCGCCCGTACTCGTCGGCCGGTGCGCTGTCGCCGGCGATCGATCAATCACCAACGGGCCGACGGTGGCGACTCGGCCGTCGCCGACGGCCAACGGACAGCGTTATGGCCCCGTTGTGTGTGCTCGCCCCTATGGGAACGATTCGCGTCGAACGCCACGACGACGAGCCCGTCGCCACGGTCGTCATCTCGAATCCGGAGCGACGAAACGCCATATCGCGGGAGGATACCCAGTCACTCGCGGATGCCGTTCGTGAGATCGACGCCGACGAGTCGATCCGCGCCGCGGTCCTCACCGGCGATGGTGAGGCCTTCTGTGCCGGCCTGGACCTGACCTCGGTCGGCGGCGAGCCGTCGGCCGACCTCGTCGACCGCAGCTTCCACGCGGCCGTGCGGGAGATCGCGACGTGTTCGGTGCCCGTGATCGCCCGGGTCGAGGGCCCGGCGGTCGGCGCCGGCGCCTCGCTCGCGATCGCCTGCGACCTGGTCTACGCGGCCACGGACGCCAGGATCGGCTTCTCGTTCACGAAGATCGGCCTCACGGCGGACACGGGCGCGACCTGGATCCTCCCGCAGCTGGTCGGCGCCCAGACCGCCTTCGATCTCCTCTCGACCGGACGCGTCCTCGACGCCCCCGAGGCGGCCGAGCTGGGGCTCGTGGCGGAGACGGCCGACCCGGACGCCCTCGCGGATTTGGTCGACGAGCGGGCGATCGCGCTCGCCAACGGCCCGACGCGGGCGCTCTCGTCGATCCGCCAGCTCCTCCTGCGAGCCAACTCGAACACCTTCGAGGAGCACCTCGAACTCGAGGCCAGAGCCCAGATCGGCACCTACCACACGGACGACTCGACGGAGGGAATCGTCGCCTTCTCGGAGAACCGCGACCCCGAGTTCGAGGGTCGCTGATCGGATACCGGCTGCTGATCCGGGCGGACCCATTTCACGAACCATCGATACGGGCGATTCCGGCAACCGGTCCCGCACCGTCCGTGACACTTCTTCACGAATGTGAAACTACTACAGTGATTTGAGTTATCCAAATGTTTAACCCAGTCCCGTTTGATTCTCGACCCGATGAGCGATTCAGGAACAAAGCCAGAAGTTGGCAGCCGAGTAAATAAACGCCTCGTGCTGGCGGCCGTATTCGTCGCCGCGCTG
>SLIS01000109.1 GCA_007135505.1 Halovivax sp. | reverse complement strand
TGTACCGGGAGGACGGCGCGTCGATCGAGGTGTGCGCCGACGGGTCGCGGCTCAGCCTTCCGGTCGAGTGCACCACGGTCGTCCTCGACGAGCAGCAGACGGTCACCGCCGACATCGAGCTCGAGCAGCTCGGCGGCGTCACGGGGTCCGTCCGCAACGCCGATGGGTCCAGGATCGACCGGGAAGCGCGGCACTCCGTACCACGTTGGCAAGCGCACCTGGTGCAGCTGACCGACGACGGGCCGGAGCGCGTCATCCAGCAGCGACAGATCGGCAGCGACTTCGACCTGCCGGTCGATGAGCCCGGTACCTACGAGTTCCACGGCAGCTACCGCGGTCGGCACACCCCGGTGGCGACCTTCGAGATGACCGAGTCGTCGATCGTGGACCTCGGTGAGCTCCGGCTGCAGGAACCGGGGGTGTTCTCCTCCGGCTCGCGGCTCACCTCCGCCGTGGACGAGGTGACTCCCGGAGAGACCGTCGCGTTCCGCCTGGATCTCGCGAACGATGGCGATGCGGCGGTGTCGGATGCGGAGGTGGTGCTCGACGTGTCCGGGACAGCGACGCTCAACCTCGCCGGGGTATCCGTTGGTGGATCACCGGTCGATCCGGCACAGATCGACGAGCAGGACGGACGATGGACGATCCCGGTTGGGGACGTCGACCCCGGGGGGCGGATCGGCCTCCGGGCACGCGTTGACGTCGGTGAGGACGCCGCGAGTGGCGCCGTCGTGGCACTGGGCGCGGCAGTGGCCGGCACACACGGAGGTGGGCCTCTCGAGGAGCAACTGGGTTCGTCCAGCGTGCTCGTTGCCGGGATCACCATCGAGGCGCCGCAGGCGTCCCCGACCCATCGCGTGATGTTGACGGGACGTGCACCAGCGGGTGAGGTCGTGACGCTCTTCGACGGGGAGGCGCCGATCGGGGACGCCACCGCTGATCTTGGTGGCCGCTACCGCGCCGAGGTCGTTCTGCTCTCCCGGGGTGACCGGTTCGGGCACGTCGTGCGCGCGGAGGTCGGCGAACCCCCTGAGACCCTGCGGTCACGGTCCGCGGTGGTGCGCTACGACCCGACATACCCGGTCCCGGTCGAGGGTTCGTTGACCGTCAGGACCGGGCGGAACTCGACGACGAGTCCTGACCGCCGAACCGGTTGGCTTTGTCCGTTAGCCGGTTCGCTGCGTTCTGTTCTACGATATCCACCAGCTGACCGAGCTGTCACCACGAACCGCGAACCGGCGGTCGATCGAACGAGCCATCGCACGTCTGGCACGAGACGACCGGCTCGTCGTCGTCACCGAGCGTGACGCGGAGGTCGTCGCCGTCGCAGTTCGGGCAATCGTCGGGTTCCCACGCCTCGGCACAGTCCGGACACTCGAGGGTGAGCACGGAGTCGGTAAAATCGAGCCGCAAATTCTCGTGGCCACACGACGGACAGTCGATCGGAATTCGCACGTCGTCGCTTCCCCGTGGAGCGCCGATCGCGAGGACTGCCAGTGGTTCCCTCCCCGCATTTCGGCCCGCCTGGAACTCGCCGGGGGCGAACCGAATCACTTCATCCGTCGAGACGCCGATCGGTCCATCGAGTGTCTCGAACGTCGCTTCCCCCTGCAGCACGATGAAGAGTTCCTCCTGGTCCATGTGTGCATGCAGACCCGCCGGGAGCCGGCCCTCGGGCGGAACGCGGTAGTGATTGATCGCCAGGTCGGTGGTGTCGAGCGTCTCGCCGAGGCGCTCCACCGACACCGATTCGACGGCCGCCGGCCGTGACGACGGATCGAGCGCGGATCGCTTCATCGGCGGGTGTTGAACACCCGACAATGTAATTGCCGGTGATCGATCGGTCGCGTCGGTGATCCGTCGCGTCAATAACTGGGGAGACAGCGTCCGACCGTCTCAATCGTCGACCGACTCTCGCTCGTCGGTGCCCGCTGCCGTGTGGTCCGAACCGGCTCCAGGGTGGTCGCCCGCTTCCTCGTCATCGATTACGGCCTCGGTCCAGGTGCCCAGTCGGAACCAGAAGACGGCCACTACGAACGATGCGGCCATGCCGAACGCGAACGCGATCCAGATTCCGTTGACGCCGAGGTCGATCGTCCCAACCGTCGGCACCGTTATCGCGGTGTACGGAATCGTCACCGCGGTGAACGCCAGGACGAGCGCGACAGGGACGCGGAAGACCCACCGCGAGAGGAGCGAGAGGACCATCGCTTCGCGGGTGTTTCCGGCACCGCGGAACGCGCCCTGGATGACCATCACGCCGGCGAACAGCGCCCAGAATGGGGCGATTATCCGCAGGAATACGACGCCTTCGGCGATGACCTCGACGTCGTCGACGAAGATCGCCATCGCCTGGGCGGGAAACGCGATCACGAGCGCCGCACAGGCCGCGATGAACGCCATCGTCACGAGCACAGCCGTTCGAGCTACCGCTTTCGCTCGGTCCGGGGTTCGAGCGCCCAGGTTCTGTCCGACGCCGGTCGAGGTCGCGTCGCCGACCGCACCCGAGACCGACCAGGTGACGGACATCAGGCGCACACCGATTCCGTAGGCAGCCGTCGCCGCGTAGCCGAACCGCGCGACGAAGCCGGCCATCGCAACCGCCGCGAAGCTCCGCATCCAGCCGTCGAGGGTCGCGGGATACCCGATGTCGACGAGTTTGTAGAGGATGGCGAAGTCGGGCTTCAAATCGCCGACGTAGAGTTTGACGCCGTAGGTTCCCTGCAGGAGGATGTAGACGCCGGCGGCCGTGGCAAAGGCGCGGGCGATGAACGTCGCGACGGCGGCGCCACGGGTTCCCATCGCCGGGAACGGCCCCCAACCGAGGATGAAGAACGGGTCGAGAACGACGTTCAGGCCCGCCGATATGACGACGAGCCACATCGCCGTCCGGGTGTCCCCGGCACCCTGCAACGACGAGCGAAACGCGAAGAAGAGGAAGGTAAGCGGCAGCGCGAGGAAGATGACCTCGATGTACGCCATCGAGTCCGCGAACACCTGTCCCTCCGCGCCCATGAGCGTGAGGAGCGGACGGCGAAAGTACAGCCCGAGCGCCGCGAGGACACTCGAGACGGCGACGGCGAGGAGTATCGTTTGGGCGACGACGCGATCGGCCTGCCGTCGCTGATCGGCGCCGACGTGCTGGGAAACGAGTGCGATGGTCGCCGCCGTCAGTCCCATCGCCGTCGAGATAAACATCCACGAGAGCGGGAACATGAGCGAGACGGCCGCCACCGCCTCGGGACTGACGCGACCGACCCAGAACATATCGGCGAGGTTGTAGAACGTCTGGAGCAGGTTTCCGAGGACGAGCGGCCAGGCTAGGGTAAAGAGCTTCGGCGGGATTGCCCCCGACGTCATATCGATGCCTTTCCGATCGGTTTCGACCACGGTCGTCTCCCGTGGGACCTCACTCGGTCGAGAGAAAAAGTATGTGCATCCGGTCGCCATCGCCGGTTGGAGCCGACCGAACGCCGATTACGTCGGCGAGGACAGATTCCGTCATCACAGACAGACGAAAGATAAATACTACCAGACGTAATTGAAATTATCCGAATCGATTAACTAGCCAACGGGAGAGTGTTGGCCTACAGAGAATCAATG
>SLIS01000327.1 GCA_007135505.1 Halovivax sp. | reverse complement strand
CGCCGACCTGGTTGTTCTCCGCGAGTAGCCGGCTCGACAGGTGCCGAGTGCCGCGTCGACACAGCTCGGCGCCCGTGGGTTCGCCGGCACGGCGTCGCTGCGTGGCGACGCGGCGCACGTCGACGAGACAGACCACGCGGACGGCTTGTTCCTGGCGGAACTCGATCGTCGCGAGTTCGCCCGTCCGCGCGAGACGCGTCCAGTCGATGCGATTGATTGGATCGGTCGGCTGGTGGGCCCTGATCGCGTGGAACTCGACGCCCTCGCCGCCGGCCTCACCGTCGACCCGACCCGTGTACTGAATCGTCTGTCCGCCGATCGGGACCGTCTCGACGAGGTCCTCACAGTCGATTTCGCCGTCTACGTCGAACGTCTCGATGGACGCATCACCGCCGGAGAGCGTCGACAGCCGAACCGTGACGTCACCGAACGCGTACGTCCCACGCCGCGCGATAACCTCGTAGGTCACCGTTGCCGTCTCGCCGGGTGCGAGGGAAAAACCGTCCCGCGGCGTCCCGTCGACGACCAGCTCGTCCGGCGGGTCGTCGGCGACGCGGACGTCGGGGAGGAGAGTGGGCCCGTCGTTTTGGACGCTGATCGTAACCGAGACCGGGTCGCCGATCCCCGGGTCCGCCGGTTCGATCGTCCGCTCGACCGAAAGCGAGGGCGTCGGAGCGTCGCCGACACTCGTATAGACGGCGTAGGTGAGTCCGACGAGCGACGCGGCGAAGACCGAAAGCAACTCCAGGACGAGCCCGAGTCCGATCGCGGCCAGTGCGACCGCGAGCCCGGCCCAGAAGCGGTGTCGGCGGGTCATCGGTCGACCTCCCGATCCACCGCCATCGGTTCCGTCGAGGGTTGTGGCTCGGACGCATCCCCGTCCACGGCCGACGAATCACTCGACCGTCGAGCGGCGACCGTCGACCGGTCGGTTCCGTCGGTCGCGCGACCGTCCGGACCGGCCGATCCCGTTCCGTCGACGGGGCCGACCGCGTCGGCCGCCTCCCGGATTTTAGAAACGGTACCGTCCCGGATCCCAGGCTCGGGTTCGTCCCGAACCCGTCGTCCAGGGTCCCGAATCCGTCGACCGGGTATGTCCCGATGGAGGCGCTCGAGTTCTGCGATCGCGGCTCGCAGGGGTCGTTCGTAGTGCTTTCCGACGAGCCAGTCCCGAAACCGATCGAACCGGGACCGATGTTCGACCGGACTCAGGAGGGTCGCCGCCCGGGGATCGTCGGTCCAGGTTCCCTCCTGGATCCGATCTCGTGCCTCAGTCAGCGACAGGGCAGACCGCTCTCGGAGCGTCCGTTCGACGGCGATTCGTACGTCGGTCTCGATCTGCCGACGATCTGCCCTCGGCACGTCCGTCGACTCTTCGAGGGCGCCATCGATACGTTCGCCGACGACGTCGTCCGTCGTCACCGGTGATCGATCTTCGACGCGATCCGCCAGCTCGGTCGACGCACGCGCTGGGCCGACGGTCGAAGCGAGGACACTGTGGCGGAGCCAGACGACGAGCCCGAGCGTGACGGTCACCAGACCGGCGCCCGTCACGACCATCGACGTCGAGAGAACGGACGGTGCGTCGATCGGACCGACCACCAGGCCGACCGAAGCGAGCAACGCCACGATACTCACGACGGGAACGAGTCGTCTCACGGGCGATCACCGCCCGTCGCCTTGCGAATGCGTTCGTAGGCCGAACGTGCTCGTTCTACGTGTGTCTGCGTCTCGGGAATCCCGCCGTAGCGTACCAGCTCGAACGTTTCGGTGAGCGCCACGACGGCGTCTTCCGGCATACCAGCGTCGATGGCCACGGCAGCACACTCGCGTGGCGTCCTGACCGATTCGCGGCGAATCGACAGCGAGGAGACGACCCGGTCCCAGGCGGCCTCGACCGACTCCGGTTCCGCCGGGCCCGTCCGTGCCGAGCGCTCCGACGGACCCGCGGTCGATCGGTTCGCTCGTCCCGCGGTCGAATCTCGGGATCGCGTCCGGTCGCTCCCGGTCAGCCAGCCGAACGACGGCCACCGGAGTGCGACGAGTGGAACGCCACCCGGCGGTCGAAGCGACGGCAACCGAACGTTCGTCACCGCCGAACCGACTGACCCCAGCAACCGTCCGAGGCCGCCGACGGTCGCCGCCCCCGACCCGGCCAGGACGGACGCGACCGCCCCACCGCGTCTCGCGAGGCCGAGAGTCACGAACATCGTCGCCTGCGGCAATCGACGGATTCGGAGGATCAGTCTGGGAAGGGTGCCATCCGGGAGGTCCGCCGTAGCCACCCCGTCGATCCGGGTCGGGTCGGTGAGTGCCCAGAGATAGTAGCTGATAAACAGTCCGACACCGAGTAGGACCAGCGTGAGTGCCCCGTCGTCGCCGCTCGTGCCCTCGTCGAGCCCCACTTCGTCGTCACTCGCGTCGCCACTCGCGCTATCGTCGCCCGTCTCATTTGCATCCGTTTCGTCCGAGTCGGAGTCTCCGTCGCCCGGTTGATCGTCGGTGGAACCGTCGCCCGACGACTGCGTCCCGCCGTCCGTCTCGTCGGTCACCCCGTCCGATTCCGCCGAATCGTCGGTCGCGCCGTGCCCGTCGGGGCCGGGCGCGTCGACCGACCCATCGCCGGGCGCAGTCGCTCCGGTGGCATCCATCCCGGCGGCCGGAAAGAGGACCGCGCCGAGGACGATGGCGGCGAGACAGAGCACCAGTACGGCGATCGGGCGGTCCTGAATCACACCGAGACATACGGTGCATCCGGTATATTTCTTTACGTTTCGTCCGTTCTGCGAACGCCGAAATTCGCGGAAACAAGGGCAATCGAGGGACGAAACGGGTGTCGACGAAGCTCCTTTCGCGGGCGTTCCGGAAATTGTGTACGTGTTATCGGAACGAAACGATTATCCTGCACTGCTGTGAACCGCCGACGCATGGACGGGCGTCTCGTCGTAGGGCTGGTCGCGACACTGGGGCTCGTCATCGTCATCGATCTGTCGCTCGCCGTCGCCCTCGCCATCGTGGTACATCCGTGGGTGAGTACGGTACTCGCATACGCGGGAATCGAGGCGACCGCGGCGTCGATCGCGGTGCTGACCGTCGTCGTAGTGGGGGTTCTCCTGGTCGTCCAGCTTCGATACACGCGACGGGAACTGCTCGCGGAGGCCGACGCCGCCGAGGTCGGCCCCGACAAGTCGGCACTCACCGACCGGGTGACCCGCCTCGCCGCGCAGGCCGACATGCCCACGCCTGCGGTTGCTCTCGCCGATTCTCCCGCTCCGAACAGCATGGCGATCGGCGAGTTCGGACCCGGTACGATCGTCGTCAGTCGTGGACTGCTCGAGACGCTCGACGGACCGGAGCTCGACGCGGTCCTCGCCCACGAACTCGTCCACCTCAAGAATCGCGACGCCGTGGTGATGACGATCGCCTCTTTCGTCCCGGCGCTGGTCGCAGACGAGTACTCCCCGTTCGAGGGGCTCCCAAACTGGGTGAAACCGATAAGTGGGGTGGCGGCGGTTCTCGCCGGGGCGCTTCTGGCCAGTAGTTTCCTCGACGCGCCGATCGTCACCCCGACCGGTCTGGTCCAGTTCGTCGTCGCCGTAGCGGT
>SLIS01000421.1 GCA_007135505.1 Halovivax sp. | reverse complement strand
TCACTTCAGTAACGTCGTTTTACCCGTCTCTACTCTCCGATTCGCTGTTGTATCACGGGGCCGGTGATCGTCTCGTAGAAGTTTCGCACGTCAACGGCTCGAACCGCGCTCGAGAACAGTTCGATCGTGGCCGCGGAGTCGATAACCGTCGTTCCGAACCGATTTCGGGGCAGCGTCGTCAGCGGGGACGCACATTGGTTCGGCGCGAGGAGTACGCCGGGGTGGCGGGCCGTCGAATCACGTGGCCCGTTACCGGTTTCCCGCGGCAGCAACCGATGCGGAGTCCGGGCACCCGTCGGGGAGTTCGTCGGCCGGATCGCGGTCGGGCTCGTCGCTGATATCGATGGTACTGCCGTCGACTGCGTTGGTGCCGCCGTGGAAGTCCGTCGTAAAGGCCGTCTCGGAGACGTCGACGGTGGTTCCACTACCGTTCGCACCGGCCTCGATCGCGTAGTGACGACCGTTCATCAGGAGGTCGCAGTCGGTGACCTCGACGGTCCCCGGCGACCAGGCCCAGACGCCGCGACCGTCCTTGTGGCGCTCGTCGTTGACGGCGGTGCAGTTCTCCACGCACCCGTCGGACAGTCGGAAGTGCGAAACCCACGAGTTAGCGGAGTAACAGTTCCGCATGTCGACCGTTCCGCCGCCAGCATTGCCGGGGGCAGAACAGTAGAACGAGTTGTCACCCATCTCCTGGATGTTGACCCGTTCGATGTCGATGTGACCGTCGTGCTCCGGTGCGACCCAGATGCCGAGTCCGATTCGGTGGCCGTTCGTCGCGCCGTCGCCGAGGTAGACGTTCTCGATCGTCGAAGTGTTGCCACCGGTGTCGGCGACGCCGAAGACCGCGTTCTTGCCACTGACGCGGCCTTCGATGCCCACGTTTCGGATCGTCCAGTCGGTCCCCTGGGCGCTGACTGTTACGTGAGCCCCATCGGCCGTGCAGTCGATCAGGACGTCCTCGAACGTCTCACCGTCTTCGACCGCGATCGTCCGGTGTTCGCCGGCGTCCACGGTAATCGTCTCGTACTCGTCGTCCGAATCGGCGGCGACGGTGGAGAGCCCGCCGATCGTGGCGAGTGCGCCGGCGGCCACGGACTGGACCACGCTGCGGCGAGTAACCGATGGTTGACTGCTATCGTTCGAATCTGTCGACTCGGTGTCGAAGCGGGGGGAGGGCGGCATGCATTTCCGTAATTTGAGGTTAAATGCATAAATCTTACCATGTAATTATAGTCGGTCTGGGTGAGTGTCTCTCACGACTGACAGTGATGCGACAATCACGTCGTCGACGAATGGCGCGTAAACGGCAGTCTGTGGCCGAAATGCCGTCGCCTTCGATCACTATATCCGCAATTACTGACTCGTAAATCCCAATTACGACGGAATGGATCAGGGTGCGACCCTGGCTCGTTACCGAGACTATCAACCGCTACGATCGTTCGACGTGATCGTTCGACTCGGACGAATTACCCACTCCACCGACTGGTAACGACATCGGCTGAAGCACACGCACCTGAGTTGACGGAAAAACCAGTAGTCCTCGGAACGATTAATCCGACTCGACCCCGGGCGGAGTACTACGCACACGGGGTCCGGACAGCGAACGGTGCAACGCTATCGAGTTCGAATCGGTCACTGATTCCGGATCTCGTACAGTTCGAACTCCGGATTCGAGACGTACCGCGCCGATCCCTCGTCGTCTTCGAGTGACTCCAGCGGCGCGGCCTCGTAGTTGAGCTCGTGGTAGATCTCGTGTTCGCGGATGGTGTCGAAGTCGCTGACCATCAGGAAGTACGCCCCGTCAGCGGGATAGGCATCCGCGTACCGCCCCTCGTTGAACGCGTCCATCTCGACGACGCCTTCGCCGGGCCACATGATGGCTTCCTGTTCGTCGGTCATGGATTCGACGCCGTAGATAGCGTCGTTGTACCGATAGGTGGTGTAGCCGTAGCCGGCATAGGGCTGGTCGTTTCCGCCGGTGATAGCCGTCTCGTAGCCGTGGTAGGTCTGCTCGGAGATGTGCTGGGTCGGACTGTAGATGAACGGCGAGCCGAAGACGGTCAACATCGCGAGGACGAGACAGGCCCCAAGTGCCAGCGCGACCACGCCAGTCACGGTGATAGACGGGACGTACCGATCGAACCAGCCGACGAACGCTCCCAGGGCAACCCCGCCCAGCAGCGTGAGGACGACGAAAATGAATCCCACTTGGCGGAAGGCCATCGTCGGCGTTCCGAGGAAATAGACGACGAACATCGCTCCGAGCGGCAAGAGCGCGATACCGAGGTACGTCACCATCGCTCGCGTCCGGGGCGCAGCCGTACTCCGGCCGCTCCAGACGACGAGGAGGTAACACCCGACCACCAGTCCGATCAGCGAACTCACGAGAAAGAGCTTCGCGAAGAGCTCGGGAAGGCTTCCACCGATCTCGGTGAGCGAGGCGCCCCGCTGACCGACTTCCTCACCGGTGCCGATCTCGGCGGTGAAGAGACCGTAGATCAGGCCGCCGATCGCTCCCCTGAACCGCTCGTTCGCGACGGCCCAGATCAGAAACAGGACGCCGAGGACGACGGTGTATGCGTGAGTCGTCGGGTGTTCGAGGATCGGATGTTCGTCGAACCGCCGACGCGCGAGGTGCTGGACGATACTGATCGCCGCGAGGATCACGACTGCGTTGATCATCTGCTGTGGGTGGACCAGGAGCAGTCCAACGCCGGAGAGGACGATCAACGCTCCGTACGGTGAGAGACCACCGTACAGGCGCTCACCCGGCGACCGTCGACTTAAATACGTGAGAAGAGCGAACAGGAAGACCGGGACGAAAAAGAGGGCGTTGCTATTGCTGTGCGCACCGAGGTGCGTGGCGATGTTGTTGATCGGGAGGACGAACCAGGCGACGATCGCACCGAGGCCGATCGCGAGCGGGTTGTCGGTAATGACCCGAACGACGAGCGGAACGAAGAGGACGAACGGGACGAACAACATCACGACCGCGAGCAGCAGCGCGTGCTGAACTTCGGCCCCGGCGACGAGCGTGAGCATCGACGCGACGCTGTGCAGTCCGGGGTAAAACAGGTCGAACGGAGCCATGCCACCACCGACGAAGTCCCTGACCCAGCCAAGGTGGGTCAGCCCGTCACCCTTCCCGATGAAGTAGTACCCTCTGACGACGGGGAGACTCACGACCGCTGTCATCGCGAGGGCGCCGAGCGTGATCCCCGCGGCCTGGTGAATTCCCCGGCAGGCAATTACCGTGGCGACGCCGATCGAGAGAGCGACACCGAGTGCGATCCAGGTCCCGGTCGGCGTTCCCGCGTAGATGGACGGTTCGTAGCCGGTCGCCGGGGTACGTCGGGCGACGCCGATTGCGAGCGCGACTGCGACGTAGCCAGCCGCGAGGAGCAGGTTTGGTACTTTCACCATCGTATCACTCGAACTCGTCGACTGCCGAAGCGTCTGGGCTGGCCATTCGATGTGTTCGTCGATAGCGGCCGCGTTTGTTATCACGTCGTTACCCAACTCGACCGTTTTTCGCGCGTTCGCACCGGTTCTGTTCGACGAGCATACCCGTTTCCGTTGTCAATCCGGGCCGGACTCGAGGGC
>SLIS01000002.1 GCA_007135505.1 Halovivax sp. | reverse complement strand
TCTTGGATCTCGCCAACTTTCGATTCTCGAACCCGAACAGTATTTACCTGAGCTAGTGAGACGGACTAGATAGCGAACCGACTCGTTCTCCACCGCGAACGCGAGAGACGGCCCCGGGCCAAACAGGACGAGGGGCTACTCGCCGTCGTCGCCGAAGCGCTCGAGGTAGCGTTTGACGAGCGACGCTTCGGCCATCCGGAGGCGGTAGGAGAGCGTCGACCGCGGGACGTCGAGCGCTTCGGCGAGCGCTTCGACCGTGATCTCTCGCGGTCGTTCGTAGTAGCCGCGAGCGGCAGCTTCCTGGATCGCCTGCAGCTGTGTCCCCGACAGCTCGACGTCGACGATACCACCGCTGTGCCAGTCGACGGCCTCGCCCAGGTGACCGACTTCGAACCGAAGGCCGTCCCGGAGGCCGGCCGCGAGGCGGTCGTACACGAGGCCGACGTTCTCGTCCGAGCGCATCAACAGCCGCCACGACTCGACGCCCTCACGCTGGTGGACCTCACAGACCGTCCCCGTGCTCAGGTGTGAACAGACGACGCCCTGGACCGACTCACACGCTCGAATCTCCTCGACGTAGGAGTAGATCAACCGCCGGCGCGTCGTACACTCGAGCGAGAACGAGGTCCCGGTTCCGCGACACGGCCGCTCGCCGACTGCCCGCGGGAGGTGGTCGCGCGCGTCGAGTTCGGCCTCGAGTCGGTCGGTCGCCACTCGCGGTCCCTGGAAGCGGTGCAGTCGGACGTACGACCGATCGCCGGTGCAGATGTCGATGGCCGACGCGGTCAGCTCCGGGTGGTCGTGAAAGACGTCCATGACTGGGTCTGCCCCGTGGTCGTAGTGGATACTGAAGGTAAACTCCCGAAGTCGGGCTGGTGTCTCGGTCGTCATCGGTTGAATCAGTGGTGCAGTGGTGACGCGACGGGGTCGGCAACGCGACAGCGTCGCTCGGTACGGCTGCGACAGTCGACGGTGGCTGCCAGACGAGGTCCCTCCGTCCGGTGGCCGCCACTACTCGTGCTAGCGGTCCAGCGCGCATAAGCGAGTCGAACGGGCAGATATTCGCCACAGCGTCGACCCTGGGCAACGTTGCGGCAATTATCACAACAACTGGAACGGATACCCCCTTGCCCGGTAGCTGCAGGGGCTCACCGGACCGTTGCGTCCACGCCGACCTGCGATCGCTGCCCCTCGGTACGGGTTAGGCGAATGAACCACCAGTGATATTACGCGCGCGTTCTGAACGTCGGCTATGAAAGCCGTTTATTCGACAGATCTGTCTGCGGCCAGTGAGGCCGCCATCGAGACCGAGTCCTGCCTCGAGTGCCTCTCCCAGATCGGGATCGAACAGCTTCACCTCGTCACGGTCGTTCCCGCGAACGTCCACGCTGGCACCCCTGGAATCGATCACCAGAAGCGTCGTCGACGGGCGCTCGCTCGCTACCGGGACGTCATCGAGGACGCTGGACTCGACGTCGAGACACACGTCGTCCGCGGGACGCCCCACCGGCGGATCAACGGCGTCGCCGAGGCAGTCGGTGCCGACCTGTCGATCGTCGGCTCGCGCGGGAAGCAACCGCTCGAGAACCGGCTCATCGGCTCGACGACGCGAAACCTCGCACGGACGACGGTCGTCCCGCTGCTCGTCAACCGAATCGAGCGCGAGCGCGACGAGCCAGAACTCGTCGAGAAACAGCTCTTCCGGCGACTGCTGTACGCGACGGACTTCTCGGCGAACGCCGACCGTGCCTTCGAGGCCTTCTCGTACCTCCGTCACGCCGCACGGGAGGCCACGCTGGTCCACGTCGAGTCGCCGAACAGCCCCGGCCCCGACGGCGACGTCACTCCCGACGACCGTCTCTCGGAACTGGCCGACCGCCTCGAGGAGTGGGACATCGACGTGACGATCGACGTTCGCGAGGGTGCCCCTGTGGACGAACTCCTCGAGGCAGAAGCGACCCACGAGCCGACGACGACGCTGCTCGGCACGCGCGGCCAGAGCCGGCTCCGCCGGTTACTGCTCGGCAGCGTCTCCGAAGCGGTCGTCGCGAACGCACACGGGAACGTGTTGCTCGTCCCACCGAAGTGAGTCGCCTGAACGCCTGATACTGCCGGCCGTGAGTCGTGAACGGTTCTCGCCACACCGGGGTAGCGAGACGCTTCACACAGTTACGTCCGATAGTATGAGTCTCTGTTTTCGACTTCTGATCCCGTTTCGGTTCGCCGTCGATCAACTCGAGGAGAGAGCCGATTCGAAAGACAGCTCGACCGCCGGCAGAGCGGTCAGCCGAAGAGGTGGTCCATGAGGAGTCGCTCGAGGAGGCCGGGTCGGCGGCCGTCACGGGTCTGGACCATCACGGCGGTGGTGTCGACGCTGTCGACGAGTCGGTTGCCGGGTCGCCCGAGGACTCTGGCGGTCAGGCCGGTTCGGTCGACGCCGGTCACGAGTAAGTCGGCGTCGCCGACGAACCGGGCCAGGCCCTTGATTTCGTCGTCGGTCTCGATCACTGTCGAGCGCGTCGGCACCGTCAGGATCGAGATCAGCTCTTCGTGGTAGCGTTCGACGGACTCGCGCTGGCTCTCGGGGGCGTTTTCGGGGATCGCCTGCAGCAGGTTGAGCTGGGCGCCGGTTTCTTCGGCGACGGCGTCGGCGAACAGCAGCTTCAGTGGATCGTAGGCGCCGCGGTTGGCGACGACGGCGATCTCCTCGGCGCCGTCGAACGCCTCGTCTTCGACGAGCATGACGTCACACGGGGTGTTTCGGAGGAGCCAGTCGGTCTCGCCGCCGAACAGTCGCTGGTGGAAGTCCGCCTGGCGACGTTCGGCGATCAGCAGGTCGTATCCGCCGTAGGTCGCAACGTCGACGATCGCCCGCTTGTGATCCTCGCTGTCGACCCTGCGATACTCGACACACGCGTCGGTCGCCCCGGCCTGGTCGCCGTCGACGCTCGGTGGCTGGATACCGCCCGAAGCCCTGATTGGGGGCGTGACGGATCGGCCGTTCGGGAACCAGTCGGGGGCGTCCTCGGGATCGGCCGGCAGCCAGTCGGGGATGGTCCCGGTGCGCACCTCGGCGTGATCCTCGGCGAACATCCGGTGGGGGACGTCGACGAACTCGACGACTGACACCGCGGTCGATCGGATGCGTCCCATGTCGGTCGCCATCCGCAGCATGTCCCGTCTGGCCTCGGGAGAGGTTTCGTCGGTGATCGCCACGAGCACGTCGTACTCCTCGTCGGACTCGAACAGCTCGCGGGTCCGGTTGGTGGCCCGCTCGCTGACGTTTTCGCGGGCGCCCGCGCGGGCGGCGCCTTCGCGATCGATCCGCGGGCGTGCGTAGAAGACGTACCAGCCGATCGAGACGATCGTGATGAACACCGCGCCCGCGAGCGGCACCGTCCCCATCTGGGTGAGCACGACCACGCCGCCGGCCATCCCGACGAGCTGCGTCCAGGGATAGAGCGGGGAGACGAACTCGGGGTCGTAGTTCTCGACGGCGCCCTCACGGAAGCCGATGACGGCGAGGTTGACCAGGATGAACACCAGGATCTGGAAGGCGCTGCCGAACTTGGCGACCTGCTCGATCGGCAGCGTCGCGATCATCACCATCATCACGCCGCCGGTCACCGC
>SLIS01000078.1 GCA_007135505.1 Halovivax sp. | reverse complement strand
AAGTGATCGACGACACCAGCGATTACTCCTACGACCGCTCGATCGACAAGCGGACCGTCGCCGTGGTCGTTGGCCCCGCTCGAGCGTACGCCGTCGCCTACGGTCTCATGATCCTCGCCTTACTCGTCGTCGTCGGTTTCGTGCTCGTCCGCGTCTTTCCGCCGTCGGCTTTTCTGGCCACACTGGCGTTCGGCGCCGTCGCCCTCGTCGCTCGCCGAGCCGAACCGGAGCTGGCCACCATGTTACTCATCCGCGGCTCGTACGTCTTTCTCGCCGTTCTCGTGGCAGCCGTCTGGTTCGAGCCCCTCGCAGACATGGGCTGAGATCCGAGTAGTGGACGTCGACCGACGGCTGCAGAGCGAGCCGTCGTCGTCGCTCCGGAGAGCGATCATCGTTGCTTCCGAGAGCCGTCGCCGTAATCGACCCCGCCGACCGATCCCAGTTTCGGTCCGAAGTGGTCAGATGAAGACTTCCGAAAAATTTTGGCCGGCAGTGTTTGCCGGACAGGAATACGGTTATATGTATCCAGTTCCCAAACCCGGTAATGAGTGCACAGTTGAAGAAACCAACCGTACGGGAGTGTGAACGATGCGGGCGAAGGGAGCGATGGGACGTTACCCTCGGTGCGTGGCAAATCGAGCGAAAGGACGGCGAAAAGCTAGCCGGTAATCCCCACTGTATCCACGAGTGGGATATCAACGGCACCTTCAATCCGCTCAACGGCCACTGAACGACGGACTGACGTCGAAACTGGACCCCGACGTCGTTCGACTCACCCGTTTCTTCTGTAGTTGCAGCCGAGCCGTGCGTCTGCTTCGATCGGTATCGGGCCGCTCGAGGGAGTGGGACCGACCCACCCCACCGTGTCGAGTGTTCGAGAGTGGGGCGGGTAAGGTGGTGTGAACGAGGGGAGAGTCGAGTGTCCCACCCCACCGTGTCGAGTGTTCCAGCTCCAGAACCGGATTGGGTACGAGTGGAGCGGGTACGGACCGATCGGTTCTGGACGTACGGGTCGGTCAGTAGCGGACCCTCGAACCGATCGTGCACAAGTAAGATATATGTCGCGTAGTCGGCGAAACGCGACGCTGAACCGACAGTGACGAGAAACCAAACCGCTCGAGTGACAGTCAGATATCGAAACACCATTGTCGGTTCGGTTCTGACCTCCCATCCACTACGGGTGTCGCCGGCTGGTCATAAACACTCGACACGGTGGGGTGGCTCAAAACCGGCAATCGTCGAACACTCGACGCACTCGACACGGTGGTTTTATGTAGTCATAGTGTGCGTGTTCGATCGATGCCGCTGTTCGATCGGGACACGTCGATCTTCTCGGACGAGGACGTGCTGCGTGAGGATTATCAACCCGACTCGATCCAGGAACGTGACGAAGAGATCGACGCCTACATGGCTGCGCTCCAGCCCGTGATCAACGGTGCACAGCCGCGTAACATTTTTCTGTACGGGAAAGCTGGCGTGGGGAAGACTGCCGTCACGCGATATCTCCTCTCACACCTCGAGCGCGACGTGGAAGCGTACGACGACGTCGAGTTGACGGTGGTCTGGCTCAACTGCAACAACCTCTCGTCGTCGTACCAGGTCGCAGCAAACCTCGTCAACGAACTTCGTCCGCCGGGTCGACAGATCAGCACGACGGGCTACCCTCGCCAGACGATCTTCGACATGCTCTACGACGAACTCGAGTCCGTCGGCGGAACGGTACTCATCGTCCTCGACGAGATCGACCACATCGGTAACGATGACGGGATCCTCTATGAGCTGCCACGGGCCCGGGCAAACGGCTACCTCTCGACAGTAAAGCCTGGGATCGTTGGAATCAGCAACGATCTGAGCTTCCACGATGGCCTCTCACCAAAAGTCAAAGACACCCTCTGTGAAGAGGAAGTTCACTTCCCACCGTACACTGCAGGTGAGTTACAGTCGATCCTCGAGCAACGGGCCGTAAACGCCCTCTACGATCAGGCGTACGGAACCGACGTGCTGTCACTCTGTGCGGCGCTCGCGGCACAGGACACCGGCAGCGCACGTCAGGCGCTCGATTTACTCTACAAGGCTGGAGACATCACTCGCGCGAAAGACGAGACGACGATCACCGAAGAACACGTCCGCGAGGCCCAGCGGGCGCTCGAGCGCGGACAGATTCGCCAGGGGATGATGGAGCTGACTCGACACGGACACCTCTCGCTCGCGGCCGTCCTCAGCATCGCGATCGAAGACAGCACGCCCGCACGCGTCCGGGAGATCTATCCCAAGTACGCCGACATCGCCGAGCGATTCGGGACCAAGCCGCTCGTCCGTCGCCGGATGCACGATCATCTCGCCGATCTCGCGATGCAGGGGATTCTCAAACGATACACCCGAAACCACGGCCGATCGGGCGGCCAGTACTACGAGTACGACCTCGACGTGACGCTCGAGCTCGCGATCGACGTGATCGAAGAACTCGACGACGTCGACCTCTCGATCGACGCCGTTCGGACGGCGAAACGACGCGGATTAAGTTCGGAGTGAACTGACCGATTCCGAGTTGCTGAACTGAGTCCGGGCTCGTCCGTCGAACACTCGACACGGTGGGGTGGGACTGAAACATGGTGGGGTTGGACTGGAGCGTAAGAGGCCTGATCTGACCGGTGACACGCTATTCGGTGGAGGCATCGATTGGCAACGACTGAGGAGGAAGATCTACTCAAGAGAGACGTATGTGTGAGCGCGACGCATGTGAGGATGTGATACCATCGACGTTCTCGCTTCTGAGCTCCCTCATCTATCTCGGGAACCATCACACCGAAAACACTCGACACGGTGGGGTGGGTCGCCCATCGGTCGCCGCCATGATCGCCCGAACACTCGACACGGTGGGGTGGGGGTCCCCCGAGACAGCGGCCAGGATTCGAGGACCGTGCCTTTTTCCCTCGTTTCGGACGTATACTCGCTCATGCCCACGGTCTACATCACGGCCCCGCTGTCGGCTGCAGACGACCTCGTCGAAACGCTGCTCGAGGAACGACTCGTCGCCTGCGTGAACCACCTTCCGATCGGGTCGACGTACCGCTGGGAGGGTGAGATCCACCGCGAGGAAGAATCGCTCTTGCTCGCGAAGACGACCGACGAGGCATACGACGAACTCGTCGAACGCGTTCAGGAACTCCACCCCCACGACGTCCCCTGTATCGAGCGGTTCGACGAGAGTCACGTCCTCGAGTCGTACGCGCAGTGGTGTGCCGACGCGGTCGAACTCGAGTGAGGAAGTCGTCGTCGAGTGCGGTGCCTCGAGGCGAACAGCCGGCACGACGACCCGTGACGCCGACTCACCACGTCAGTCCGTGACGGGGCGAACAGGCGAAAAAGCAACCCTTAAAACTCGTGCGCGGGTTCGTTCGGATATGGCTGGAACCATCGAAGTGCTCGTTCCGGGTGGCCAGGCCAACCCTGGCCCGCCGCTCGGTCCCGAGCTCGGACCGACGCCCGTCGACGTACAGGCGGTCGTCAACGAGATCAACGAGCAGACGGCGGCGTTCGACGGCACGGAAGTGCCCGTCACGATCAACTACGAGGACGACGGCACCTACGAGATCGAAGTCGGCGTCCCGCCGACGGCCGCGCTGGTCAAAGACGAAGCCGGCTT
>SLIS01000294.1 GCA_007135505.1 Halovivax sp. | reverse complement strand
GGCGGATTCGTCCCCGCAGCGGGCGAAGAGGTCGCCTCGATCGCATACGCGGCCGACGCTGCCCTCGGAGACCTCGGCGTGATCGTAATCGTGATTGCAGCGTTGCTTGCGCTGGCTTCCACGGCCAACGCTGGACTCCTGTCCGCCTCCCGATTCCCGTTCGCGATGGCGCGGGATGGCCTGGTCCCGCCACAGTTCGAGCGGCTCCACGAACGGTTCAAGACGCCCGCACTCGCCGTGGCGGTGACCGGCGGCGTCATGATGGTCATGATCGCGACGCTTCCCATCGAACAGGTCGCCAAATTCGGCAGCGCCTTCCAGATCCTCGTGTTCATCCTGGTGAACCTCGCGGTGGTCGGCTTTCGAGAGGGCGCCGTTGCGGACTACGATCCCGAATTCGTCTCGCCGCTGTATCCGTGGACGCAACTCGCCGGAATGGCCGGTGGCGTGATCGTTCTCACCCAGATGGGGACGGTTCCCTTTGCTGGTGCCGTCGCAATCACGATCGTCGCGATCGGCTGGTACGTCGGCTACGCGCGCCCGCGGGTCGACCGCGAAGGTGCCGCACGCGCAGGCGTCCGCGAGAACGTCAGCGAACGAGCGACCGGCCGAACGCGCGAACTATTCGAGGCCGAGGAGGAGTACGACGTGCTCGTCGCGATCACCGACGAGACCTCGCCCGACGCTCGACGAGACATGGTCCGGATGGCGACCGACATGGGACGGCTCCGATCCACCGCCGTTTCGGTCGTCGAGTTCGTGGACGTTCCACACCGGGTGTTCGCCGGGGAGCACGCTGACGTTCTCTCTGGGGACGTTCCGGACTGGTTACCCGCGGATCCGGACGAGGCGCCCGACTGGTTCCCGGACGGCCAGAGCGTCGAACCGCCGACCAGACCCTCCGGTGGCGTCGCGGTCACCAACGGCGGTTCCAACCCGTCGGTGACGACGGACACGCACGTCGAGTACCGCGAGATCGATAGCGAGGACCACAAGCAAGCGATCGTCGACGTGGCGACCTACGGGGGGTACGACCTGGTGATCGCCGAACGCCGTCAGGCGGACTTCCATCGCCGACTGTTCGGCGGAGAGACGGACTGGCTACTCCGCAACGCGCCCACTGACGTCGTACTCGTCGAGGACGACGGGTTCGACGGAGCCGACGAGATCGCGGTCGTCGCGAACCGGGGTGCCTACGACCCGCTGAAGCTGCTGTTCGCCGACGCGGTCGCCGAAGAGACCGGCGCCGAGATTAACCTCCTGCAGGCGATCCCGGCTGATGCCCCGGAGAGTCAGCGCCACACGATCGAACGGTACCACGACGACCTCATCTCGATTCTGACCGTGCCGGCGCGCTCGACGGTCGTGGAGACCGACGACGAGATCAAGGGGCTGACGCGGTTCGTCGGCGAGGCGGACCTGCTGGTCACAGGCGTCGACCGAACCGGGTTGAGTGCTCGCCTGCTGGGCCGGCCGGGCAACCGGCTCGTCGACAGCGTCGACACGACCGCCGCGATGGTCCAGACGCGCGACGGTCGTCGATCCGGCCCCGTAGAACGGTTGCTGATGGATCACCTGTTCGGCTGAGGACACTGGTGGACGTGGTCCGCCTTTCACTCGAGTAATATTCCGGGTGGCGGCGGTGCGGTATCACACCATGGTTTTCGTCGAATTACCCGGCTTCACTGGCGGTTCAGCGAGTTTGCACAATACCCGCACAACCCTTTTATCACTGCGGTTCGTACCTCCGAATACTAAAATGGCACAGTCGATGGCGGAACAACTCCAGCAAGATATGGAGTGTGAGGGACTCCTGGAGTGTATCCACGGCCTCAAGCAACTCGACAAGGACTGCTTCAGAGCGCTCGTCGAGAGCGACGAACCGCTAACGATCGACGAGGTCGCGGATCGCGTCGACCGCGAACGGTCGACCGCCTACCGCTCGATCCAGCGACTCCTTCAGAGCGGTTTCATCCAGAAAGAACAGGTGAACTACGAGCAGGGCGGCTACTACCACGTCTATCATCCGACCGATCCGGAGCAGATCGCGAGCGACATGCAGCGCATGTTGAACGACTGGTACGCGAAGATGGGCCAGCTAATCCAGGAGTTCGAAGACAAGTACGAGACGCCAGCGGACATTGCGGCGACTGCTGAGAGCTGAGACGGATTGATCGATCGCGTTTCGACAAGTAACGCTCCTTCGATGACGGACGACCCGGTTCGCGTCTGGCTGGTCGAGCGCACCTACTCCGACGACGAGCAGAACCTGATCATTCTCGTCTACGCGACTCTCGACGGTGAACGATACTATCGGAAGGAACGCGCACTGACGAGCAGCGCCGACGTTCGAGCGACAACCGCCGCTGTGACAGTCGATCCCTGGAATCTCGGTGCCGTCGAAGACGACGAACGCCGCGAGCGGTACGCGACCGAAGCGACGAGAATGGCGAAGAATCACGACCCCAGCGACGAAATCTGATCGACGTCGTGCTGATTCGGTCGTGCCGACATCGCACCGAAATCGACGAGAGATCCGCCCCGCCGTGGCTGGTAGTTTCATCGTCCTGGCGATTGTCCGTTCAGTATGGAGACTGGTATAGCGGAGTTCGACTTCGTGACCATCGGCTCGGGTTCCGGTCTCGACGTTGCGAACGCGATGGCAAACCAGGGTCATTCCGTCGCCGTGGTCGAACGCGGCCCGCTCGGTGGTACCTGCCTCAATCGGGGCTGTATTCCCTCGAAGCAGCTTCTGTACCACGCCGAAGTGCGAGAGACCGTCGAACGGGCCGACGAGTTCGGCATCCACGTCGACGTGACCGGCGTGGACTTCGCGGACATCGTTCGAGAGGTCAACGCCGACGTCTCGGGGAGCGCCGAATCGATCCACCACGGACTGCGCTCGTCCAGTCGACACGGCCTGTTCGAGGGCGAGGGTCGATTCGTCGACGATCGAACGATCGAGATCGTAGATGGACTCGACGGGGGAAAGCGAGTTCGCGCCGAGACGATCCTGATCGCCGCCGGCACGCGACCCTCTATTCCGCCGATCGACGGGATCGAGGACGTCGACTATCTGACGAGCACCGAGGCTCTGCAACTCGAGACGCCGCCCGAGGAACTCGTCATCGTCGGCGGTGGTTACATCGCCGCCGAACTCGCACACTTCTTCGGGACCTTCGGGAGCGACGTCTCGATCGTCGGCCGCAGGCGCCAGCTCCTTCCACAGGCTGACGAGGAGGTGGGCACGGCGTTCACCGATCGATACACGGAGCGGTTCGACGTCAACACCGCCTACGAGGCTATCGCCGTCTCCCAGTCTGAGGCCGGCTCGAGCGGAACAGCGGCAGTGACCGTCGAGGCCAGGCCGTATCCGCCGGCGCTTGACCACCCGGAAGACCACGAGCCAGTGTCCGTTACCGGTGACACGCTGCTCCTGGCCGCGGGGAGACGCCCCAATTCGGACACGCTCGCCCTCGACGTCGCTGGCGTCGACACCGACGATCGTGGATTCGTCGAGACGGACGAGTACCTGCGAACGAGTGCCGACGGTATCTGGGCCCTCGGGGACATCGTCGGCGAGTACCAGCTGAAACACAACGCGAACCACGAGGCCGGCACCGTCGTCACGAACCTCCTCGGCGAGGAACTG
>SLIS01000433.1 GCA_007135505.1 Halovivax sp. | reverse complement strand
AACGGCTCCGATCGCCTCGAGTTCGTCCTCCGTGAACTCCTCGGCGAGTTCGTCCTCGCTGTGTGTCTCGAGCAGGTCCTCGCGCTCGGCCTCGGAGAGCTCTTCGATCGCCTCGTCAGTCATGTGGTGGCACATAGCATTCGGGGTTACGCCCCCGGAATCAATAAGGGCTGGGGTAGCTCCCTCGCCTCCGGTAATCCGCCGCCGACGCTTTCTCGTCGGCGGTCTGGCCTCCTCCCCTCCAGACCCCACGATGGGCGGGCCCGTTAGCGGTGATTCGGTCGTCACCGATCGGTTCGAGGCATCGAGCCGTGAGGTCCCCGTTGACGACTGACGCAGCGTCCGACAAGTCGGAGTCGCTGTACGTTCGGCCGAGTCCCGAAATGCTATTTGGTACTACTCGTTGGCGGTACGACCATGCAACCGTACGAAACGCTCGGGCTCCCATCGCCTGATGAGTGCATCGGTGTGATTGGACTCACGGTTAGCCTGGCGCTACTCACCGTCGGCATCGTGATCCACCTGTTCGTCGCCGCGACCGTCTGGAGCTTCGCGGTGATCGTCGCCGGACTGTTCGTCGGATGGACGTCGTTCATTTACTGTGGGTTGTGGAGCCAACGGGACATCCCCGGTACGTGACCGGTCGAGGCGGGACGTGCGGCATCCGGTCGGTGTTCGATCGACTGGACGATGGCGCCTCCCTACCAACGCGCTGCTGGACCTGTACTACAAAATCTGGATTCGGTATTGCGGATCGAGTTCCGTAGTCGCCACCCTCGGCGACGTCGTCGCGTCAGACTCGCGATTTCCGCCGACGCTACCCGTCGTAGGCGTCCAGCGTCGTCTCTTCCAGCTCCCCACGATGAGCCGTCGCCAGCCCGGCCAGGTGCGGCGCCTCGGGAACGATCAACCGCTCACACGCGGTCCGACAGGCGTTCGTACTCCCCGGGAGGCAGAACACGGGCGTATCCACGGCGATCCCGGCCGTCGCCCGCGAGGCCATCGCCCGCGTGCCGACTTCCTCCCAGGAGAGCATTCGAAACAGTTCGCCGAACCCGGGCAGGTCCCGTTCGAACAGCGACGACGTCGCCTCCGGGGACACGTCGTCCGCAGTGACGCCCGTCCCGCCGGTCGTCACCACCACGTCGATCTCGCGGCGACTCACCAGCGATCGAACCGCCGAACGGATCGCCGCGTAGTCGTCCCGAACTAACACCCGCTCGCGGACTTCGTGACCCTCGGCTTCGAAGCACTCCTGAATCGTGTCGCCGCCCGGATCCTCCGGGTCGGCCGCACCGCTCGCTCGCGAACTGGAGACGGTGACGATCGCGACGTACAGCGGGTCGATGACGTCGTGGCCGTGCTCGTCCGTACCGCGTCGGTCGTCGTGGCTCATACTCGGTGCGTTCTCACTGGAGGGCGAAATAGGTAGGCACTCGGGCGGGCCGTGGTCGTCACGCCGGGCGATTCGGGGCTGTCACCTGGGGCGATTCGCACTGGCGCTCGGGACGATCCCCGGCTGTCACCCGGGACGACCCATAACTGAAAAACCGCCGTCAGCGGCCGATCACACCCGGAAATAATCACTCGTTCTTCTCGAAGGCGAAGGCGGTGAGCGCGGCGGCGATCGCGCTGCCGACGGTGATCCCGACGATGGTCGGGAGTTCGTCGCCGAGGTTCACGAGGGAGCCATCCATCCCGAACTCCTGGGCTACGTCCGGTTCGAAGAGCACGAGCAGGAGGGTCAAGAAGAGAAGACCGACGGCGGTACCGGTCCCGGCGGCGATCGCCGCCGGCTTGGGCGCCGGGACGCTCAGGTCCGCCGATCGCTGGTAGTACAGTCCCACGCCGACGGCGATCAGCGGCGCGAGAAACAGCAACTGTTCGGCACCGACGGCCGCCGCCATGAACAGCTCCTCCCCGGCCAGCAGTTCCTCCGAGAAGAGGAGGATCGACTCCTCGTCGCCGACCGTCAGGCCGATGAAGAAGGTGAGGAACATTCCGACCGCAGTCGTGCCGTAGACGAGGACGCCGAACGTCGCCCAGTCTTTCGGTTCCGAGCCCGCGTCCACCCGGTCGACCGACGATTCCTGTCCGTCCAACTGCGGTTCGTCCGTCTGACCTGTCTCTTGCACAGACATCTACGCGAAGCTAGACGGTAATCCGTGTTAAGCGTACTTGCCGATTCGGTGGTTGTCCGTCTTCTCGACGGCGGTTACGTCCAATTCTAACCTATCGACATGGCGTCCAACTGGCATCGAATCCACCACTCGTCGCCCACTCGAACGAGGGCCCGCCGTTTCACAATCCGAGCGCGTCGAGTTCGACGTGGTCGGCCACGAGGTCGGCGGCGCGATCGAACGAAGACGGTGCGTCGGTCCGTTCGCGAGCGGGGCGTTCCGTCCCGGCGGCCTCGAACACTGCGTCGACGAACGCGTCGCGGACGAGCTCGTTCTCGAACAATCCGTGGAGATAGGTGCCGACGACCCTGTCGGTCGCCGCGCTCCCCGGACCGAACGGCCGGGCGACTGTTTCGGTCGGGCTCGTCCGCCCCATGTGGATTTCGTATCCGGTGACCGTCCCCGATTCCCCCGTCAGGGGACCGGCTCCCGTGAACTCCCGCGTCACCCGCTCGACGCGCTTGTCGGTCGAAAAACGCGTCTCCACCGGCAGGAGGCCGATCCCGTCCACGGTCTCGACGTCTCGAGTGCTCTCGGTCCCGGCATTCGTGATGCGCTCGCCGAGCAGTTGATAGCCGCCACACAGGCCGACGATCGGTCCCTCGAACGCCCGGAGGCGCTCGTCGAACCCCGCTTCCCGCAGCGCCAGCAGGTCGTCGACGGTGTTCTTCGACCCGGGGAGGACGACCGCGTCGGCCCCCGCGAGCGACGCCTCGAGCGGGACGTAGGTGACCCGAACCCCCGGCTCCCGGCTCAGCGGCTCGAGGTCGGTGAAGTTCGAAATCCGCGGGAGTCGCGGGACGGCCACCGTGACAGCCCCCTCCTCGGCGACGCCGTCGTCGTCCCCGAACACCGCCGTTCCGTCCCGCTCGCGGAGGGAGACGCTGTCCTCTGCGGGGAGGCCCGGGTCGTCGTACGGAATCACGCCGAGAATTGGGACGGCCGTCCGTGCCTCGAGTTCGTCGATCCCCGATTCGAGCAGCGTCGGGTCGCCGCGAAACTTCGTGATGATCGCACCCGCGACGCGATCGCGAAGGTGGTCGGGCACGAGCTCGAGCGTCCCGTAGAGGCTGGCGAACGCCCCGCCGCGTTCGATGTCGACCACGACGACGATCGACGCCTCGGCGAACGTCGCGGTCTCGACGTTGGCGAGGTCCCGGTCGTGGAGGTTGATCTCGGCGATGCTGCCGGCCCCCTCGGCGACGACTACGTCGTACTCGGCCGCGAGCCGCTCGTAGGATTCGACGGCCGCGCGTCGCGCCCGCTCCCAGTAGTCGTCGTAGTAACCGCCCGCCGTGACGGTTCCGACCGCCTTCCCCTGGACGATCAGTTGGCTCTCGCCGTCGCCGCTGGGTTTCAGGAGCACGGGATTTACGTCGGTCGTCGGGGTGACTCGAGCCGCCTGCGCCTGAACGTACTGGGAGACGCCGATCTCGCCCCACTCCCCGGTCGGCGTGAGCGCGACGCGGGCGTT
>SLIS01000291.1 GCA_007135505.1 Halovivax sp. | reverse complement strand
GGCATCGCGCTCGAACGCCTCCTCACGGGGGTGACCCTGCTCGTCGTGTTCGCCGCGGGCGTCCTGTTCGTGACGGCTCAGGTGGATCGCTGGATCGAACCCCCTGCGTCCGTCGACCTCGGCCGGCTGGGGTACCTGACCGTCGGACTGGTGGTACTCACGCTGGTGGTGCGTGAGGACGACGCGACGGCGACAGTAGCCAGGGCCGGTGCCGTACTGTCGATCGGCGTTATCGGGCTGTCGACGTTCGCTACGACGCTGCAGGCGGCCATGACTGTCGAGGCGTACGCCCTCGCGGCGCTGTTGGTCGCGGTCGTCCTCTGGAAGCACCCGGGCGAGCGCGCAACCACTGATCTCGAGCTCACCAGGCTCGACAGCCGCGCCTTTTCCCTCCTCCTCGCGGTCGTCACGGCACTCGGAGCGGTGGCCGTCACCTACCGGCTGGGCGCCCTCCACCTCCAGGGCGACGAGTACCTCGTCGCCGACACGGCGGCGAGTTACTACTTCACGGGTGAACTCTATCGGTGGAACTGGATCGCGGACGAACACGCGAGTCGGTACTACGATCGGGCCTGGCCGCACACCCTGCTCGTCGCCGGTTCGTACGCGATCTTCGGCGTCTCCGAGTGGTCGGCCCGTATCGTGTCGGCGGCCTTCGGGATCCTCGCGGTTCCGATAACCTACGTCGTCGTCACCTACTTCACGGAACGTCGGATCGTCGCGATCGTGACGAGTCTCGCCCTCGCGGTGTACCCGGGATTCGTCTTCTACTTCCGCTGGGTGCGGATGTACGCGCTGTTGATTCCGCTGTTTCTCGTGCTCACCTACCTCGTCTACCGATCGATGACGGAGTCGAACCCGATCGACTTCCGAAACCGCCGACTGAACGAAACCGTCGACCGACACGCCGACTTCAACTACGCGGTCGGGCTGGTGACGATCCCCGTGCTCTACGTCGCCTACCAGATCCACTACAACGCGCTCGTCGTCCTCGCGGCGGCCTTCGTCTACGTCGTGTACCGGGCGATCGCGACGGGCGAGCGGAAGTACTACACGGCCACGGGGCTCGGGCTGGCCGGAATCCTCGTGGTGGCGATTGTCGCCAGTCAGACCGCCTACTTCGGCTTTCTCGACCAGTTCCTCTCGTTCTTCGACCGGGAGAACACCGTTTACCACTCGTACCTCTTCCGGTATCCCTTCGAGTGGACGTTCGGCTTCGCCCTCGCCGTTGCCGGGCTCGCGATCCCGGCACGGCTCGAAAACCGTGGGCTCACGCACAAGCTCGTCTTCCTCTACATTCTGTGTGCGTTCGCCCTCGTGTTCTACGTGTACGTCGGCGATCGGTACGCCAGCTTCGCGTACATCGTACACGTCGTGCCGTTCGGGATCGCCCTCGTCGTCTTCGCGTACGTTAGTTTCCTCGACACGCTCCGAATTCCCGTCCTGCGGTACGCACTGATACTCCTGCTCGTCGTCAGCCTCGCGTATCCGATGGTCGGCGGGGGCGACGGCAACGATTATCGCAGCCTCTACTACGAGGACAGCGAGGACTTCGACACCGCGTACGGGACGATCGTCACGGAGTTCGAGGAGGACGAGGACGTCCTGATCGCCCAGTACGCCCGCGACTTCTACCTCCGGGACCTACCCGAGGACGCGGAGTGGATCAGCATGCGAAACAACCAGGACTACGGGCCGGACGAGTTCCACGAGGACATCGAACGGCACGAATCCGGCTGGATAACCTGGGAATCCGGGAAGGCGTACCACGTCCATCCCGAGGTTCGAGCGTACATCGACGAGCACTTCGAGCAACACCACGGCGTCGCCGTCGACGATACCAGCGTCGAAGTGTACTACTTCGACGAGGACATGATCGACTGAACGGTCGACGGATCCAGGACTTCTCTGTGGCGAAAACCACTCGAAGGCGGTGGCGCCTGTCGACTCTCGTCTTCATCGGTATCGCTATCCGTCGGCGTATCGGTCGCCGTCGTCACATGGCTCTCCGTCGGCGCTCGCTTTCCGTCGACGAGCGGTCAGTCACCGTCCGGGTGCTCGCCGCCGTCCGGGGGATCCGGTCCCCAGTAGTAGAGTTCCAGGTTGGTCCAGTCGTCGTCGGCGTACCGGACGGTATTCGACTGGATGTACTCCCGGACGTCCGGATCGAGGTAGCCCCCGTGGAACCGTGCGGACGCGATGATCCACCCCCGTTCGTGACGATCGAACAGGTCCGCGACCGCCTGCTGGTCGTCCAGGTAGACCGCATCCGATCGCGTGTGCACTAACTCACCGTCGCGCCGCTCCGCCTCGGCGATCCCGTCCGTCCGCAGGAAGTAGTCGACCTCGCCGACGTACCACTCGGTCACCTCCGGCCGCATGGAGACGATGACGTCGGCGTCCGACCCATGTTCGTCGAGCCACTCGGCCGCGGCTTCGTGGTCCGACCGCGAGACGGTCGTCGACTCCGCGTCCGACTCCGTGATCGCGAGCCCCGTCGCCGGCGAGACGGCGATAATCAGTAGCGGGACCGTGAGGACGAGGACGAGGGCGGCGGCGACGACGCGTGGCTCGATCCGGAACGGACCCACCGCAGGAAGCGCGATCCGCTGGAGGATTCGGCAACTCACCTCGTAGCCGAACACGAGACCGTACAGCCCGATCAGGCCGAAGAGCGGGAGCAAGTGAACCACGTACCGCGCGGCTCTGAGCTCGAGAACGCTCGCTGCGGCGAACGGGATCGCGAAGGCGAGCAAGAGCAGGTGGGACCGACCGCCGTCGATCAGCAGGTAGATCGTTCCCGGAACGAGGAGCCAGACGAAGCGCCCGTATCGGCTGAACAGGAACTCGAGGTAGTAGTCGGCGTCCCGCTGGGCCCACCCGCCCCGGGGTTCGACGAACAGTTCGGGTGGCACGCCTCGCAGGAGTACCATCGCCACCCCGCCGACACACATGAGGGCGAGCAGCAAGCCCAGTCGTTTCGTGCGACGCATCGAGACAGTACCCGCCGATCGGCCGGACCAGTTTCGTGATACCCCACTCGACGAACCCACCAGCGGCAATCCACTGAGGGACACGAATGCCGTCGATCCGCGCTTCGAATCGGCGACCCCCGCATGAATCGCGCTGCTCGCCCGTCGGGTCAGGATCACCGCGACGAACGCGGCGAACACGAGTCCGACCGAGAGGTATATCGTATGCGTCAGGTAGCCGAGCGCGACGACGAGCCCCAGCGGGAAGAGGTGGGTCGCCCGGAACGAGAAGTCGCTGCGATACCAACGAGCGAGGAGGACCAGCGTCACGACGTACAGCAATTGGAGGTGTGCGTACATGCGGGCCTCCCGCGACCACGCGATCGACATCGGATCGAACGCCACGAACACCGCGAGGAGGACGCCGACCGATCGGTTGCCGAACTCGCGCCCGAGTCCGTAGGCGGCCACGATCGTCGCCGTTCCGACGACGGCCGACGGCAACCTGGCGGCGAACTCGGTGGGGCCGAACAGGGTAAACGACGCGGCGATGGGAAGCGTCGTCGGCAACCACGCGCGTTCGTATGGCGTCCCGTTCGGGAGCGTGAATCCCTCGCCGGCGACGAAGCGATCTGCTGCCCAGACGTGATAGATTTCGTCCACCCAGAACGGTTGCGTACCG
>SLIS01000368.1 GCA_007135505.1 Halovivax sp. | reverse complement strand
TCAAACGCGACAAAAAGCGTGCATCGTCGGCTGTGGTCGAGTGTCGAGCCGGTAGGAGTGGGACACTCCGAACCACCTCTAAAGGGAAGTCGCCTGCGGAGTCTGGAACCGCTGTGGGACTGTTCCTACAAGTTCCGACACAGAAACAGGAAGCTCCGTCCTCAACAAGCGAGGGCCGGCTAGGCCCGAGCGCGGTAGGGCGGAGTAGTTCACGGCGTTGACGGTTCGAGCGATCCGATGTCGGAACGGCGTTCACCATCGGACACGTCTCTCACCTACTCGCGGATATCCCACCGGCTGCTCTTCTGACAGCCGACGGATCTGCACTCACCTTTCTGTTCTGGCCCCTCCTCGAGCCACCCGCGTACGAATCAGTGGACGGCATTTCGGCCGGTTTCCTGCGGTACTCGAGGGGCTGGTACGAGTGGGCGCAACTCGGCCTCGCCCTTGGTGCGCTCATCGTCTGGTATCGTGACGGAATGCCTAGAGTTGGCTGTGTACAGCGGAGCGTCACCTATCTCGCCACAACGAGCAGTGCAAAGTAGCTGGACTACTCGAGATCTGGCTCATCGAACTCGAGTGCGTCCGCAACAACGTCAGGGAGCGCCGGGCGCGGTGCTGCTTCATGGCGTTCGATTTTCTCGGTTTTGCGGGTGTTCTCATAGAGGGCGCGGGCGACTGGGAGGCCACGCAGGTATTTATAGTCGTGAAGAATTTCGACGCCCCGCTCCGTGAAGCCGTAAAATTTCGCGGGAAGATCGCGTTTCCCCTCGCTCGGTTCGTACGTGTAGCATGCGAGGATTTCAGCCTCGATTAGCGCCTCGAGTTGGTCTTTGATGGCCGCTTGGCTCTTCCCGGTCATATACTCGAGTTCAGCGAGCGACATGAGATGGGTGGGATGGCCCAGAAGCTCCTGGATGATGAGGTGGCGCGTATCCTGGGACAAGAGCTTGAACAGTCGCTGCTGTTCCGCAAACGGCCCCGAACCGGCCGTTCGGCTGTGACTCTCGCTCATAGGTGGCTCTACGAGTAGCAGCGATATAACAGTTAGATTTATGAGATTGACGCAGGGTGAGAAAGACCCGATGGAAGCCGCCGGAAAATACCCTGGACTCGGTGACAAACGCGACGAGTTCCGCGACCGATTCGACCGCGACTCGAGAGGACGCCGTGATCTTGGACAGTAGCGCCCTCGTTGACTTCCTTGACCCCGAAACCGACCACCACGACGATATCCGGTCATATATCGAAGGTCGGCCGACACAACCCTGGTTCTCGCCAACAATCGTGCTATTCGAGGTATATCAGTATCGAGCCCGCCAAGCTGGACGTGACGGCGTCGCTGATCTCGCCGACCAACTCGACTGGATTAACCCCCTGGAGTTTACAGAAACAGCCGCTCGAGAGGCGGCGGTGATCGACGCTGAACTCATGGCTAACGAGGATCCGATCAACATGATGGATGTCCTGATTGCAGGTGTCGCTCGTAATGTCGATATGCCGCTACTTGCTCGAGACGGCGACTTCGAGAAGGTCGCTGAGCTTAACGTTGAATATTACGCTGCCACCGACCGCGAACCGACCGACTGAATTGGAAGCACGCCTCTGGGGGCGGTGAGCGTATCAAGTTGATCGAAAGCGAACTTGAAGTTCTCGCTATGTCGCTCAATGATATATAATTGTAACGTCATGACACAGACACCACCCTGCAAGTGTTTCCTCTGCTAAGACGCCCCAGAACGCCTATTCAAGCCATTTCCAAATTATGCACACAGTTTGGGGAGAGTGTTCCGCTCACTTGGTTTGTTGAGCACATACTCTACAGAGATGCAGCGAGAGTGCCTCGGGGCTTAATCCCGAGGAGGTTCACTAGGACACCACCCTGCAAGTGTTCTCGATATAAACTGGGACACCATGTTGCAAGTGTTCTCGATTGTATAGAAATAAAGAATGTACATTTTACGTGAATTTCCACAGGTTTTCTTGATGTTGATCAGATATGTCTGGCGCTTCGTATTCGGATGCTTCCTCTTCCAAATAATAGGCTAACATCTCATCTACATTGCTCGGAACAGCAGTGTGATACGACGACTTATGGGCTGCTTCAATGATGTCACGTGGGTCGTCTGTAATATCATATACGTATCGCCGACCACCTTCACGCCCAAGGTTTTGTTCAGCTGATCGTACCAAGCCCTGCATCGATAGCTGATCCAAGAACTCGTAGATTTTCCGTTCACTCTTTACACGCGAGACGACTGATTCCGCGACAGACGAATACAATTTATAGATCCGTTTCGTCGTTGCTTCCTGCTTCGGCTCAATGACTGCGAGTGCAGTCGCTAAGTATGTCATCGCTTGATGCGATGTGAGGTCCTGCTCGAAATAATCCAAAATCTCGTCTGTTTCAACGGTTTCTGTCGCTTCCTGGGTGTGGTCAGAAGTCACGACATCTTTGCTGTCCATACGAGCGAGTTCACCTGCTTTCTGCAGAATCCGTTTTCCTTGCCGAACGTCACCGCGCTCTTGTGCAGAGAATGCGGCTGCAAGCGGGATCACGTCTTCTTCGAGGACGCCCTCTTTGAACGCCATATTAGCATAATACTCTAGAATATCGTTGAGCTCATTTGCATTGTACGGCCCGAACTTAATTTCTCGTTCGCCGAGCGTGGACTTGACTTTTGGCTCGAGCACGTCAACGAATTTTAGATCGTTTGAAATACCGATTAATCCGATTTTCGCATCTGTGATCGGCGTGTTCTCGTTTGCTTCAGCACGAGGCAACTCATAGAGGAAATCATTTCGAGCATCCGGCGGGATGTTATCGATCTCGTCCAAAATGACGAGCACGTTTCCCCCGGCGTTTTCGATCTCATGGTACAGAAACTCGAATACTTTGTCGGTGGAGTATCCGCTGTTCGGTAGTTGGTTGTCGGGCGGACGAAACTCGTTGACGAGTGCCGTAGCAAGCGCATATGCTGATTTGTAGTTCCGACAGTTGATTGGCCCGACTACATTCAACGGAACACCGGTTTCTGCAGCTTTTTCTTTGAGCTTGTTTCGCATCCAGAGTGTGACAGCAGTTTTGCCGACACCAGTCGGACCGTAGATGAAGACGTTGTTCGGGTCATGCCCAACGATGATGTCTTCGAGAGCGATCGTGTATTGCTGTATTTCGTCGTCCCGATGAAAGATTTTGTCAGGCATTTCATCTTTCTTTAATACTTGCTTTTGTTTGAAAATGGGGTCCGTTGTATTGAATGGATTTTCGTCGAGATCAGTCATACATAGGAAGTAAAACGAATCCAGCATAAACTTTGCTGACCACCCTGCAAGTGTTGCAAGTGTTCTCTACGAGGACACACACACACCACTCTGCAAGTGTTCTCCCACTCACGGGAGGATCCCCCCCACCTCCACAGGAAATATCGGTGAGCCATAACTAGAAAAGCGAAATAGTGCAGCAGGTGCCACCAAAACGCTAGAAATTCAGCGTTTCGTCATAGGTAGGTAGTATTCTAAACGAAAAGCAGCGCGAGTTCCCCGCCCTTCCGAAAACCGCAGGTTTTCGGCTTTCGCAAATCTTTGATTTGCGTCAACACCGTGGGCGGGGGTGAAGCGCGTCACTCCGGCGCGTGTTCCGTCTCTTCGATATACCGTTCAACCACTTCCT
>SLIS01000436.1 GCA_007135505.1 Halovivax sp. | reverse complement strand
TCCCGACCGTGTCTGGTCAGACACGTCGAGAGCCCGGTCAACTCGACGGGCTCGGAGTTGTCGGGCGAGTAGACGACCATCTGGCCCTTCTCCATGTAGGGCACTTTCGACTCGAGGTTGCTCGGGATGTTCACGCTCTTGATGGCGTCCTCGTCACCCAGGTTGAGCACGACGGTGGTGTTGATCTGCTTGAACACGGCGTCGTCGATGTCCTGTGGGTCCTGCGTAACGAGAAAGAGCCCGAGTCGTTCCTTTCGACCCTGTTTGGCCGCTTCCGTGAATTTCGAGATAACCTTGCCGGCCTGCACCGAGTCGGCGTCCGTCAGGAAGTTGTGGGCCTCGTCCATCCCGAGGAGCAACGGCGTCTCGTCGATCCGATCGTACGTCGGGTCGTTCGAGAGCTTCTCGTCGATGAGGAGACTCGACAGGGCCAGGACGACGGCCTCCGTCGCCCGGGAGTCGTTGACGTGGTAGGTCGGAACGACGGAGAGCCGGCCCGGCTTCACGAACTCGTGGACGAGGTCCGTGATGGGGCGGGCGTCCTGGTCGAAGACGTGTCCGAACCCACGAACCCGCCGACGAACGGCGTCGAACGTCGCCTCGTGGACGAGGCCACTCTCGTCTAGCTCCTCGCGTAGCGCTGGATCGCCGAGGAAGTCGGTGAACTCGTCGTAGGAGGCTGAACCCCCATATTGGCGTTCGAATCGAGGCAGCAGGACGCTGACGAGTGCCCCGTACTGGTTGTCGTTGAGACCGCTGCCGGCGACCAGCCACGGGTTATCCCGGACCATCGAGAACGGGATCGTGAACTCGACTTGCTCCGCCCGGTGGTGGTCGGCCGCGTACGACGCATCGCCGACCTTCGGAACGAAGGCGACTGTGTCGTCGTGGCCACCGTGGGCGATTCCCTCCCGTTCCAGTTTCCGGGCGTACGCGTCGTCGTAGTCGCCGTCGTCGTGCATCTGAGCGTACTCGTCCTGCGGGTCGAACTGGACGACGGCCGGTCTGACGGCTCGATCGTCGCCCATCGGGTAGCGACGATCCTCGTCGAGAAACTGTCGCAAGACGTTCTTGGCCGCGTGGGTCTTCCCCGACCCGGTTCCCCCGGCGACGAGCGTGTGCCGGAAGACGAGCGGGTCGCCCGCGTCGTAGTCGTCGTTCAGCCGGTAGTCGATCGTCGGTGGCGAGGCGGCCGTCCGAACCCGCTCCCCGCCTACGGAGAGGTGACCGAGGAAGATTCCGTCTTCGGGCATCTTCAGACCCGTCTTGATCTGGGTCGGGTCACTCGCTCGGGCGAGCGTCGTCTGGGGTTTCGGCACCCGATCGGTCATCCGGCGTTTGAGTTCGCCATCGTCCTCGTAGAGGACTGCCACCGGCTCGAGGCTGGCGACGAACTTGTAGTCAGCCTCGTCGATGCCGTCGGCCCGCATCGCGCGTCGGGCGTGGATCTCCGTCGCGTCGTCGGCCCGGTACTGCTGGGCGTACTCGAGTGCAGTGATCCGGCAGAAGAGCAACTCATCATCGGGATACGGGGCGATCAGGTAGCTCCCGATCCGGATCGACGAACGGTTACCCCGCGTGACGTAGGCCTGCAACGTCGTCTCGTCGGCGTCCTCGGCGACCCGCAGTCCCTGTGAGACACAGAGCGCGCCGATTCCTTCGTCGGTTCCCCGCGGCTCGACGGGCGGCCGATCGAATCCGTCTGGGTCGCCCTCGCCATCGGATTCGGTCCGAGACCGATCACCTGATTCGCTTTCGGGCCCGGACCGGGCGGTCTCCGGGTTCGAACCCGCCGACTCCGGCCCGGAGTCGCCGTCGCCCGGGGTATCGCCCTCGGAAAAGTTCTCGAAGTCCCCAAGGTCGGTCATACCGACACTGTCAAAGGCCGCCCTCAAACACGTTTCCCCTCGATGGCAGACGCGCGTCAGACGACGGGGATGAATCGGACAGCGAGTCGACAGGCGTCTCGACCCTCGTCGACTCAGTCGGGTGGATCGCTCTCCCAGGTCGGTTCGTCGACGGTTCCCGACTCCTGTTCGTAGGCGACGATGTTGGCGGACGAGAGGGCGGGGAGGTGCGAGTGCAACAGCGAAATTCGGACCCTGTCGTAGGCGTGAGCGGACAGCGATCCCGGATTGGCAGCCGTTTCCGCCGACGCGATCAGGCGTGCCAGTTCGTCCACCGACATGGGCGTCCCGTGCTCGGAGAGGAGCTGAACGACGAGTCGACGGCGCGGCTGCGACAGCGTCCGGAGCGCGCGAGCCGAGGGAACCGATCGAAACCTATCGACGAACTGTCTAATGCGCGATATCGAAACTTCGGGGGTAAGCGAGACGTCGGTGCCATCGGGATGGCACTCCACGACCGAGTGGGCAGCCAGCTTCGGGAGGTGGTTGTGCCGGAGCGAGACGCGAACGAGTCGCTGCTCCCGGTCACTGATCTCGTCGGGGGATTTCCCGCGCTCCGTCGCCGCGATCCGTCTGGCCAGGACATCTATCGCCAGTTCACCGTCGGCTGTGGCGAGTTCGGTGAGAATCGCGACACGTCGTGGCTCGGAGAGGAACCGGTACGCGTCGACCGAGCCGGTCGGATCGACGATGGCCCCCGAATCCGGATCGTGTCGATCGACGCACATACGATCAGTACACTGGCGAGCAACAAAAGACTCTCCGCCGAATCACTCGCCGTGAAGCCGCGAAGACCGGATCCGTGAGTCTCACGTTCCCGAGACGGCGTCGGTGGCTCACGTGAGACAGCCGCGGCGGCCTCAGAGCGAGGCGCGAGGTTCGTCGTCGCTCTCGACCGTGATTTCGACGGCGTCGGCGTCGACGCCGATCCGGACGAACTGCGTTCGAACGTGCTCTTTCGCCGCCGCGAGCGCTTGTTCTCTGGTGTCGAACCCCCGCGGTAGCGGCGATTCGAATGCGACGTTGAGGACGCGATCCGGGAGTTCCAGGCGCGCGCCACCGCTCGTGACCTCGTAGAACTCGTCGCAGATCCAAACGTACGCGGAGTCCTGGTCGGGTGCGCCGCTGAACGTCGGCGCGTCCTCACCGCGTTCGTAGATCGTCCCGGTGAGTTCGGTCTCACCCGTCCGCCCGCAGACCTGGAGCATGAGATATCTCTTCGACGGCACGGGAGAAAAGTTGTTGGTCATTACAGCCGCGATGAGTTCGTCGGTGCTCAGCTCGTCACCGACGGAATCGGAAACGGGTACGACAGATCGTCGCACCTTCGTGCGATGGCTAGCATCCGGTCGAGGAACTCCGTCTTCCCCGTCGAGTAGGTGTAGAGATCGTCCGAAGCGGCCGCCAGATCACGCTTCAAGTCCGCGTACTCCTCGCGGAGGCCCCGACGGGCCCGAAGCACGTCGCGGGTGACGACGCTCACCTTCCATCCATCCGCCGACGCAGCGAAGACGTGGTCGTTGAAGCGCTGACCGTCGTGATCGCGAAAGACCGGATGCCACTCCGCCGAGTTCTCGACGTGAGACCCCCCGAGTTCGGTGGCCAGTGCCCGTGCGACCTCGGCGACGCGGTCGTCAGCCACCACGACATCAAGGTCCACGATGTCCTTCGCCGCGAGACCGGGGACGGCGCTCGACCCGACGTGTTCGATCCGCCGGAGGGCGTCGTCCAGTGACTGATCGGTCAGGACGTCAATTATACGGCCGCGTT
>SLIS01000432.1 GCA_007135505.1 Halovivax sp. | reverse complement strand
TCCCCGCGTGTGGCGGCGAAGACCATCCCGTCCGCGACGGTCGGGGGACCGCCGGCGCGGTCAATCGGCTTCTCCCACTCGGTGTCGCCGCTCCCAGCGTCGAGGGCGACCAGGTTGTCGTTTCCGACGACGAAGACGCGACCGTCGGCCACCGACGGTGTCGTGATCGTATGGATCTCGCGGCTCCAGCGTTCCTCACCGGTCTCCGCTTCCAATGCAGCGATGGGGCCGCCCCCGCCCGAAGCGGCGAAGACGGCGTCATCGGCGACTGCGAGCCCCCACGACGTATCCACGCGGTCCGTCCACTTCCGCTCGCCCGACTCGGCGTCGAGCGCGTACACGCCGCCCGCCGACGCGTACACGGTTCCGTCTCCGACCGCGAGCGCCCGTTCGACGTCGTCACCGACCGGTGCCCGCCATCGCCGTTCGCCGGTGACCCGATCGAACCCGAAGACGGACTGATTGCGGAGGCCGCTGCCGACGTACACCGTCCCGTCCTCGATGACCGGGCCGGTAGTGCACCCCCACGTGTCGCTCCACCAGCGTACCCGTCCGCCACCGTCCGGGCCGGCCGCGGTCGTGGCTCCAGTGTGTGCGGCGTCGGCCTGGAACTGCGGCCAGTCATCGCTCCCGTCAGCGGTACCGACGGCACCGAAACAGCCGGCGAACAGGCCGGCGGTCCCGACGGTCGCCCCGGCGAGCAGCGTTCTGCGACGCATACGTCAATCCGACATGTCCGACTCATAAGTGGGTTCCGTAGACTCAAACGACGATTGTACCCTGGGACATCCAGAGATGGAATTCTCGTATTGATCGACAAGTTGCCTGGTTTTCTTGTCGTCGTACCCTTTGTCACCGAGAAGAATGTCTGCCGTACTCGATGCCGATCCGTTGGTCAGCGAATACCGCTCGGAGAGGCAACCGGCGAGGGTCGCCATTGGTGATCCGCTGTCGAGAGTAGTGGAACTGGTCTTCGTGGATAGAATTGTTCAGCGTCGGCTGGTCCAGTAGCGGGCGAAGCTCTCCAACCAGCTATTCATCGATATCATTGTGGCGATGGAGAATGGTATTAGAGCTGGTAGTTTCCCCGTTCTACCATTTAGAATATATGTTTGGCACCCGTTGCATTGGCCGTGGGACCTCACTGCTACGCAGCGTATCTGCGATGGATCGCAGCGTTCAGCCAATCGGCCGAATCGACGAGCAACACGGCGTCTTCGACGGCACGGGTTCCACTGAGCTCGTCGTGGAAGATTTCCGTGAGGACAGTATCCCTGGCGGGACAGCCGAACGTGGAGGAATTCGTCCGTCGGGGGATCGACTGCCACGATCGCCCAGTAGTGGCCGTCTGAAAGTTGGATCCCCGTCTCGTCGACCGCGACGTGGTCCGATGGGTTGCTACCGGTAGGCTGTACTCGGCCCGTTTGCACCCAGTTGGAAACCGTCGATCGAGCACCCTCGAGAGCGAAACTCTCCATAAAAATAACAGTACTGAGATCCGAGAGTTCGCGGCGGTGGAGGTGGAACCTGAGGCGCATCGGCTACCGCGGTGTCGCTTCGCGCTCTACGAACCCCGACTGGATCTCGGTTCGAAATCCGACGACGTCGGTGGGTTCGGACGAAGACACAACGAATTTCACCGTCTCGCTCCGTCGAGTGCCAGGCTGAACAGCATCCGAGCGTGCGGCCGGATGGTTTTTGACGTCGCTTCGGTAAGCATTCACACATGACCGAAGAGTCGGCGGCGGTGGACGAGACCGACAGCAAAGTCGGTCGGCTCATCGAGCGCTACGGGCTCGGGGATGTAGACGACGAACTCGCCGATCGATGGACGGCCCCGGACGACGAACGGTCGAGCCTGCGCGAACTGGCCGACCGCTTCAACCAGCGACTGCTCGCGGCTGTGCTCGAAGAGGCAGGCATCGACACCATCGAGGGTGACGTCGAGAACACGTATCGATTGCTGACCGACGACGACGTCTCGTCCGGCGTCCGGACGGAGGTCCGCAATCGCCTCGCCCGCCAGGGCGTCGACGTCGACGAATTGGACGCCGAGTTCGTGTCCCACCAGGCGATCCACACCTACCTGACGAAGTACCGCAACGTCGAGTTCGACCGGCAGGAACGAAGCTCGGAGGAACGACGTGAGCAAGAACGCGAGCGGATTCGGCGGCTTCGAAGCCGGACTGAGGCAGTCACGCAGGACTCCATCGATCGGCTTCACAACGGGGATCACTTGCAAATCGGTGACGCGAGCGTTCTGGTGGACATTCGAGTGTTCTGCGAGGAGTGCGGCGTCGACTTCGCCGTCGATGAATTACTGGCCGACGGGAGTTGCGCCTGCTCGAGCGCGTGAGCGGTCCCGCAATCGAACCGTCACAATCATTACCACGTCATTACAAAAGTACCTCCAAGATGGGGCACGAGTCGCGTACCCGCGAACCCGTCACCGTCGACGTCCGCAACGTCGGCGGCATCGACGAGTCGCGGGTGGAATTCTCCGCCGGCGTCACGGTCCTCGCCGGGCGCAACGCCACGAACCGGACGTCGTTCCTCCGGGCGCTGATGGCGGCGCTCGGCAGCGACCACGTCTCGTTGAAGAGCGACGCGGACGAGGGTCGCGTCGAGCTCTCAATCGGCGACGAGACCTACACCCGTACGTTCGAACGGCACAACGGGACGGTGACCACCGGCGGCGATCCCTACCTCGACGATTCGACGCTCGCGGACCTCTTCACCTTCCTGCTGGAGACCAACGAGGCCCGACAGGCCGTCGCGCGTGGGGACGATCTGCGCGAACTTATCATGCGACCGGTCGACACCGAGGCGATCCAGGCCGACATCGAGCGCCTTAGCGCGCGCAAGGAGTCGATCCGGGACGAACTCGGCGAACTCGACGAACTCGAACGCGAGCGGACCCGCCTCGAGCGCGAACGCACCCGGCTCGAATCAGAACTCGAGGAGTTTCACGAGGAACGCGAAGAGCAGGTGGCGAAAGTCGAATCCTCCGACCGCGACGTCGAGGAAACCCGCGTCGAAAAGGAAGACCTCGAGGACGCGCTCTCCGAGCTGAACGACGTCCGCTCCGAACTCGAATCCGTCCGCTTCGAGATGGACACCCAGCGCGAGAGCGTCGAGAACCTGCGTGACGAGCGCGACGAACTCCGCGAAGAACTGGACGACGAAGCGGGGGCGACCGCCGAAGCGATCGGTCGGGTCGATGGACGGCTCGAATCCCTCCGCGAGCGCAAACGCGAGGTCGAACAGCTCGTCAACGACCTCCAGCGGATCGTCCGATTCAACGAGGAGATGCTCGACGGCACGGACAGCGAAATCGTCGACGCTCTCGACAACGCCGGAACCGATCCGACCGACGCGCTACTCGCCGACGAGGTCGTCTGCTGGACCTGCGGCAGCGAGGTCGAGTCCGACCGTATCGAGGAGACGATCGACCGCCTCCGGAACCTGCGGGTCGAGACGGCCGAGCGGCGACGCGAGCTCCGGTCGGAGATCGACGAGCTCGCCGACCGTAAGCGCGAACTCGAGGCGGAGCGCCGCGGGCGCGACGAAATCCGGGACCGGCTTGAGCAGGTCGACGGAGAAATCGACGAACGCGAACGAACACTCGAAGCACTCCGCGAGCGCCGAGACGAACTCGCCGACCGCGTCGAGGAACTCGAGGCCG
>SLIS01000207.1 GCA_007135505.1 Halovivax sp. | reverse complement strand
GGAAACGACGATTGCCCGGACTACGAAGGAACGTTCTACGTCGGCGGGAACGACTCACGGGAGTTCTGGGTCGATCTGGACGACAACGACGATAACGGAAACAACGACTTCGACGATCGTACCGTCTCCCTCTGGTTCATGGGCGAACGGATCCAAACGAAGGATCTTCCCGACAAGGAGTGCCCACCCGAAGATCCAAAGAAAGCCCTCGAGCTCGAGGCGGTCTGCTACCGTAGCGACGACGGGAAAAAGAAAGACCACGGCGAGGCGAAGTACTGCGTCACCAACCACTACAAGAAGGAGGTCAAAGTCGTCTGGCGCAACGCCTACAAGAACCAGGCTGGCGTCCTCAAGATTAAGGCCGGCAAGACGCGGTGCTTCTGGGCCGACCTCGACAAGAAGGGCAAGGGCCGTGTGACGCTCCACCACAACGAGAAGAAGGTCGGGGAAGCCGACGCCAACACCGACGTGGTCTGTGACAACGACGACAACAACGACCACAACTGCTAAGCCGACGGCGCCGGCACTCGAGCCAGACTAATCGCCGTCGGCAGCGCTGACGATTGTCAGTGCGCCACCCTGTCGCGAACCTTTTTCGGTGGTGTCCACTCGAGGGTGACGTCGACATGGTTTTCGAGCCAATTGCGTCTCCACCAGTCGTCGACGGCTCCCTCGAGGCGGCCGACGTGTTAGGCGAAGATAACGAATTCGACCGGCGAAATGGCGAGTCGATCCATGTAGTTACACCCCGCCGTCACCCACCTGATCGCCAGACAGTGACTGGAAAACTGTGCTTCGTAGGATCGCTAGACGAGGCTTGATTTCGGCGTTATCACTCACTCGGTCGAGGAGGAGAAACCGTGAGACTGCGGTCGATTCTACGGATATCTAACCGTTCGACGAAGATTGTAGACGGCACACTTGAGTACCATCTCTCGGAACTCGAGGTGCCAGCTTCGCGCACGCACGGAGGAGCCGAGCGTGCGCTTGATGCTTGAGAAGATGGTTTCGACCATCCAATGGTGATTGTACAAACGGCGGTTAGTCCGGGCGTTATGCGCTTTATCGAGCGATGAGTAGAGGTTGGGAGATTTGAACCACGGTCGCAGCGGAGCTACTCTCAGATTCAAATAACCCGTATCAATTTTCCCGACGCGAACTCGTCGCTCCGCTCCTCGTTGTTGCGTTGGGAAAATGGGTTGGGGCAGATTTGAACTGCCGGCCTCCTCCATGTCAAGGAGGTGTCATAACCAGACTAGACCACCAACCCGGTTTGCGTCTGCGCGTTCTCGCTTCGCACTCAATCGTTGCCCGCCACCCTAATTGAAGGTTTCGAATCGCCAGTCGTGCGGCAGTAATCACCACGGGCACCCCTCCGACACGCTTAAGTTGGTGTACTTATTTGGACATTGTAAGACAAAATCGTACACTGGTGCTCCCCTATGCAAACCTACGTCGAACACGTGACTGACGGTCGAAACCTCGCACAACTGGACGCTCGAGCCGCCTCGAGCGAGATCTTCCAGGATGCGACGGAAGCACAGATCGGCGCGTTGCTCGCAGCGCTGCGCTCGAAAGGCGAAACGGAAGCTGAAATCGCGGGCTTCGCCGAAGGCATGCGCGACGCCGCCCGGACGATCGATCCCAATCGCGAACCGCTGGTCGACACCTGCGGCACCGGCGGCGACGACTACGATACGATCAACGTCTCGACGACGAGCGCGATCGTCGCCGCGGGCGCGGGCGTTCCCGTCGCCAAACACGGCAACTACTCGGTGTCTTCCGCCTCCGGTAGCGCCGATGTCCTCGAGGAGGTGGGCGTCACCGTCGACGCCGAACCACCTGCCGTGGAACGCGCTATCGAAACCGACGGGATCGGATTCATGCTCGCCCCGGTGTTCCACCCAGCGATGAAGGCCGTCATCGGGCCGCGCAAGGAGCTCGGGATGCGGACGATCTTCAACGTCCTCGGCCCGCTCACGAATCCCGCTGGAGCCGACGCCCAGGTCGTCGGCGTCTACGATCCCGAACTCGTTCCCGTGCTCGCGCGTGCCCTCGCACGCATGGACGTTCAACAGGCGCTCGTCGTCCATGGCGCCGGCACCGACGAAATCGCGATCCACGGCGAGACGCGCGTCGCCGAGGTCCACGACGAGACAGTCGAGGAGTACACGCTCGAGCCAGCCGACCTCGGACTCGAGACCCACGCTATCGACGCCATCGCCGGTGGGAGTCCCGAAGCGAACGCCGCCGACCTCCGTGGGATCGTTGACGGGAGCATCGACGGCGCGAAACGGGACGTCATCCTGGCGAACGCCGGTGCTGCCGTCTACATCTCCGGAGAAGTCGACACGCTCGAGGCGGGTACCGACCGGGCGCTCGAGGCGATTCGATCGGGTGACGCCGCCGCAACCCTTGAACGGCTATGCGGATCGACGCGAGCGGGAGCGAAAGCCAACGCGGAAACGGACACAGACACGGACTCGGAAGCAGAAGCGGAGGCCCAATGACTCGCGTGAAGATCTGCGGGATCACCCGCGAAAGCGACCTCCAAGCGGCCGTGGATGCCGGGGCTGATGCCGTCGGGATCGTCTGTGACGTCCCGATCGAAACGCCCCGCGAAGTGACCGTCGATCGCGCCAGTACGCTCGTCGACGCCACCCCGCCGTTCGTGACGACCGTCCTCGTGACGATGCCGACCGGGCCCGAGCGGGCGATCGAACTTGCCGAAGCCGTCGACCCCGACGTGATCCAGCTCCACGGTGGAATGCGACCGGGCGATCTGGCCTACCTGCGAGCCAAAATCGACGCCTCCGTGTTCCTCGCTATCGACGCCGAAGACGTCTCGGAAGCTGGACTGTACGACGACATCGCAGACGCGCTGGTCGTCGACTCCGCGGACGAACACGGCGCCGGCGGTACCGGTGAAACCCACGACTGGGAGCGAACGCGGGCGGCGATCGACCCCCTCGAGTCACCGGTCATACTCGCTGGCGGACTCACACCGTCGAACGTCACCGAAGCGATCGAGACGGTTTCGCCGTTCGCCGTCGACGCCTCGAGCGGAATCGAAGCCGAACACCAGCCAGGGACGAAAGACCACGAATCCGTTCGTGCGTTCGTCGACGCTGCTCGCCGACCTGACGGCGTGACGTCCGAATCCCGTCCTCGTGAGCAACCGACTGTCGAACGCTGATTGCCGAATACTGATATCGACTCCACAATGACGAATCCATCATCGACATCGAAGGCAACAACCACCCCACTGGGGTCGTCAGCGGCGACGCTCCAGACCGACGAAGACCGATTCGTCGCGCTCGCCGAGCGAACCGATCGACGTGAGCGCCCCGCCGTTGTCCGTCTCGAGGCGACGCTCGAGGTCGGGACGACGCCGTTGAACGCGTATGCGGCGCTCACGGGACGAACCGATGGTGAGGCCACGGGAACCGATCCTTCCCCGTACGCATTTTTACTCGAGAGCGCAGAGAAGACCCCCTCGAGCGATCCAGACGGCGCGTTCAGGCCGAACGCCGCCAGCGCGGATCGTCACGCCCGCTTTTCGTACGTCGGTTACGATCCCGAGGCGGTGATCACGGTCGGCCCCGAGGGGACCGAGGTCGAGGCGCTCTCCGAGGACGCGCCGGTCGAGTTGATCGAAAACGGCGAAGGCGACGCCGTCGACTCGCT
>SLIS01000137.1 GCA_007135505.1 Halovivax sp. | reverse complement strand
GGTCCTTCCTCTTGGAGATGTGAAATAATACGTCGTCGCTGAGTATTACTGAGGCTACTCAAAATTTCGTCAAACCGGTCACTGGCGTTGAAAGTCAATTCTTCGGGTTTTATGTTGGTATCCTTAGAATTGTCTGACATATATATGGGTTTTGAGAGTGGTCCAATTAAAGGTCAGGTCTCATTCTTAAGGCATCAAATTATGATACAAGAATTAGACAGAATAGCACCCACGCGCGAAGGTGGCAGTGATACGGCAGCTCGGACCTCCAGATAGTCGGCGCTTGCTGACTTCGAGGGAATCAGGCTTCTTAGCAAATCTCCAATTGGCTGTCGTCTATTCGTATATGATATCCCTCATAAGAAAACGAAACCGCGGCTGGACTATCGCCAGTGATTACCGAATTAAGCGCTTCAGGGTCAATAACAGAGTATAACGGCGTATCAACTTGCTCGGGTAGATCAACCGGCTCAATGTTTTCGATCGAAGCTATTGCGTCGATGATCTCTGTACTCGGGGTTTCATTTGTCCAGTCGTAATCCCTTCGAATTAACCTGTCCGAGGCCTCTGTACGATCCATAGTATTACGGAAGGGACCGATGTAGATAAGAGTGATGTGAACATCTGGGTGAAAGGCCTATAGCGATATAGTTCCAATGGTGATGGTGCCGTTTCGAGTTCCGATTTGGAGGTTACTGCTCGCGAAGTTCTTACTCCACCGTGATCACTAACCCGGTCTGTTAGGAAGGGCAGCCCCGCCCAGATTTTCTCGACTGGCAGATAGCGAACGGCGGGGTTTGTGCCAAACTCAGACGTTTGCCTGAAAGTATAACACACCACATAGAGGGTTGGAAGAGAATGACGGTTGTGTCACCGCTTTACCAGAGACAGGGGTTTCTCTGGATTTCGTTACATGGAGATGCGAACCTAACAAGTTTCTTCTATCAACTCTCGGCAGTGTCGGTAGAATCTGCCACCGTCCAAGCCATCTATTCGTGGTCACTCGGCTGGAAATCTGGTTGGAGTAGATCAGATTGCTCAGTTTCAGCGGGGAACAGGTCGATTGACCCGTCAGCAGCGACTCGCACTTGCTGCATACGATCACGGGCCTCGAGATAATCAATTCTGTATCGACTGGGTTGCTGTGCTACTGCGAGTCGATAGTGAGAAGGTCTTGATACTGTTCGAGATATTCGCTGCGCTCAGAAAGCGAGACATAGTCTTGTTCTTGATCGTAGTGAACGAACTGCTCATCTTCTAATTTGGGAATATGTGTGTGATAGAGATCGAGATAGACCTGTTGTACCTCCTCTGGAGAAATCTCAGTGATGGGTGTATCCTTCTCTTGGACAGCGACTTCATCAGCTAAATCAGCCAACGCCATCGGGTTCTCGTACGCCTGTAGCGTGCGGAGAGCACATCGACGACGATGGTGGGCGAGAATTCCAAACACCGCATCAACAGTCTCCTGGTTGGGATAGACCTCAGTCATGGGCCATTATACATCCACTGCGTCAATGGGCTAACGGGTTGTATAAACCAATCTTTTATATGGTGGACTACGTGTCGTCTGGATGACTGACGGTCAAGGTGCTCAGAATGAGGTTTTTGTGGCCATCGTGAAATCGCTTCGAGAGGGCTTGTTGGGTAACACCCAGGTCGTCGGCTAACTCACTCATCGTCGTTTCCTGGGGCACATTGTAGTAGCCCGCTTCCAGTGCCCTGACCAGCGTTTCTCGTTGCTTTGATGTAAGATCATACTGGGCGCTTGCCATCGGTTGTTCTTGCTCTTTGAGGCTGGTGAGGTCAAACGAAATTTCTTTCTCGTCGCAATACTCGCGAAACTCGGAGAGTCTGTCATGGTCGTCGAAGCGCATTCGAAGTTCCCAGTATCCATCTCGTCCAATTGCCTCGAGAATGGTTGCACCAACTTCGACATACGCGTAGACAATGGTCTCAACATTGGAAGTCCATTCAGCCCGATACAGTCTTGCATCGTCGACAGCATCAATCTCAGCGATGTTCTGTACAGTGTCGTCAGCACGAAATGCCGTCTCGAACTCGGTTTGGTCACCGCCACTAACCCAGAAGTAGGGCATAATCCGATCGTGGAGTGTCGCAACGACGCGTTCGATTTCGACGATCATCTCTGGGGCCGCAGACAGCGAGTGCGCCAGAGCAAAATCCTCGGATTCAACGGTGAATTCTGCGATGATGCTCATATGCCAAGTGGGGGCTCGAACGGAATAAGTGAGGAGCCTCGACGCGAGGCCGGTGAATCTCTTCAACCCTCGGACTTATCGAAGTGACAGATACAGGTGTGAACTAAACGGTACCAAACCACTATGGTGAAACAGGAAAGATGATCGATCCCATAACGACTCTTGCTTGAACGTTTTTAGTGAATGCGAGGGATGTGGGTTTGTTCTGCGAGCGATGAGTGATACTGATCCTAACCCACTAAATTGGAACTCGTGCCCTGACTGCAGCGGTACAGACTTCATTCTTATCGATACGTAATTGACCTATGCGTAACAGCCGTTCCATCAAAATCTCGACTGGCAGATAGCGAACGGCGGAGTTTGTGGTGAACTCAGACGTTTGTCTGAAAGTATAACACACCACATAGAGGGTTGGAAGAGAATGACGGTTGTGTCACCGCTTTACCAGAGATAGGGGTTTCTCTGGATTTCGTTACATGGAGATGCGGACTGACCGCTGGGATTCCTACCAGCTATGGCTGATGTTCGTAGCGTCGTGCAAGCCTCAGGGCGCATATTCAGCAGCGAAGCGATTACAGTTCCGGGTTACCCGTCATGATCGTCAGCGATTTGTTCGAGAAATCGATGCACCCCGTCGAATCTCAGTCCTCGCCGCACCTCGTCTTCGAACCTGTCGAACTCGACAAGTCTCATATCCGCCAATTCGGGGAGTAGAACGTGATGGAGTTCGTAACAGATCGTGAGGTACTCCCCGGCGTCAAGAGTCTCTCCCTTTCGAAGAATCGGATCTGCAGACATCACACTCTCGTCCAGTAGCGCACGTAATACTCGCCACTGTTGCGCTGAGAGCACACGTTCGATGCGATCATCGTTACAGCGTTTCTCTCTCATGGACCTGTTATCTGCTACGACCGGTAACCCTTGCCGTCGGTCACTCCGAATGCTCGTTCTTTTTCACTTCCGTGACGATCACGTCCCAGTCAGGATGTTCGACCCCATTCCGACATTCGAATCCACCTTCCACATCGATTCCACTCTCGTAGGCCCTGCGAAGGAGGGCTTTCAGCTCCGCGTTCAATTCCTCCTTCGACGTAAGCAAACTCTCCTCAGCAGTCATCTTCCCGCTCCCCTTTCGTGTTTCTCCGCTGTGAGTTCGTGTTCTGGTGTGATGGTGATCACACCGTAACTGTGTACAGTTATCGCGTGCCTCTCGTGCGTGAATGTAACGTGGGAATCTCCGCTCGTTCCGTTTCGAACGCGGACGAGCGCATCTAATTCGTCGGGGTCAACAGTGAAATAGAGCGGGTCCAGTTCTACCGGATCAGTCCCCATTACATCCGCCAGCATTGCGATAGCAGCCATGCTCGCAGGTGTCTTCTCCTGATCAAATTGAATGCGAACAGTCACAGATTCCTGAGAGTACTCGATCGCCTCAACTTCAACCCCAGATACCGTTGTGTCCATCTTGCC
>SLIS01000034.1 GCA_007135505.1 Halovivax sp. | reverse complement strand
GGAGGAGGGGCCGTTCGTCCTGGACGACGACCGCGTGACGGCGTACGACCAGACCGACGGCGACGCGTGACTGACGATTCGTGGTCAGCGGAAGAGGACACCGTCGTCCGAGCGTTGAGCGACGACGGCTGTCAAACGTTTCACGATCGCCAGCCCGTCCCACCCAGCCATTCGCTCGCGACCGTGAGGAGCCACGACGAGCACGACGACGGCGAGGCGATGATCGCTCCATCCGGCGGGCGATCGCGTGGCCGACCATTACGACGTCTCCTCGAGGGTCGTCCGCAACTGCTCGCGCTCCCGGCGAAGGGCCTCGAGGTCGACCTCGATGCGGCCGTCGGCGAGGCGCGATCGCTCGTTCGCGGTCAGGTCCGCACGCGCCGTCGCCGCCGTCTGCAACCGGTCGTAGTCGGGATCGCGGGTCAGCGTCCGAACGGTCCGGAGCAGCGCCACCGGATCGTCGTCGGTCGTCACGTCGTCGGCGATGCGAGCGACGAGCGGGCGACGTTCGCGGATCGCGTATCGGAGTTGCGCTGCCGGTGTGGGTGGCCACGAAAGAGTCAGCGGCTCGGCGTCCAGCCGGTCCAGGTACGTCCGCTGGGTGGCCACCTGTCGCTTGAGCTCGTCGGCGTCGTCGACGTGATGGGCCAGCTTCGAGCGGGAGTACTCGGCGTACTCGAGCAGTTTCGGGATCGTCGACTCCCCGGCCGGGTTGGACGCGACGAACTCCCGGAGGTCCGCCGGCGGCCGTTCGAACGGGACTAGCGGGTACCACCGCGTGCGATCGAGGAAGTCGAACACCTCGCGGGCCGACGCCGACGAGCGGTAGGTCGCGAACGCGTCCTCGATCGACTCGTTGTACGCCGCGATCGGTTCGCGAATCCGGTCGACTGGAGCGTCGAGGTCGACCGAGGCGAGTTCCTGAAGGCGTTCGAGTCGGTCGATCTCGTCGTCTATGGCCTCGATCCGGCTGGTCGCCGCCTTGCGAGCCTCCCGAAGTTCCGTCCGGGCGGCCTCGCGTTCGTCGAGCCGCTCGACGTACTGGTGGGCAGGTTCGAGGGCGTCAGACGCCCGCTCGAAGTCCTCGGCGGAGAGCCGGCGCTTGTCGATGGTTTCCCAGGCGTCCTCGAACGCATCGCGATTGACGAGGTCCTCGGGCAGGTTCTCGACGAGCTGACCGAACTGACCCTCCAGCTGGACGTAGGCGGCGAAGTTCTCGCGACCGGTCCCGGTCGCGCGATCCGCGTAGTGATCGAGAAGTTTCTCGGCCTGGCGGTACGCCTCGGCCCCGCGCTCGACGTCGTCCTCGCCGCCGAGCGCATCGATCCGGCCGTCGACGCGTTCCCGACGCGCGATTGCGTCCTCGAGTCGATCTAGCGTGGCTTCGGACTCCTCCCCAGCAGGCATACTTACTCGTAGACGGCCTCCGGATCGAAGATCCGCTCGCCGACGCGCTCGCCGTCGACGGTCCGGTAGAAGCACGATCGGTGCCCGGTGTGACAGGCACCACCCGTCTGCTCGACGCGATACAGCAGGGCGTCGGCATCACAGTCGACTCGCACCTCCGAGACGTGCTGGACGTGACCGCTGGAACCGCCCTTCTGCCAGAGTTCGTCCCGGCTTCGCGAGTAGTAGTGTGCCAGCCCCGTCTCGCGCGTGCGCTCGAGGGCGTCCGGCGAGACGTACGCGAGCATCAGGACCTCGCCCGACTCGGCGTCCTGAGCGACGGCTGGAACCAGGCCGTCCTCGCCGAAATCCACCTCGACGTCTGTCATATCGGAAGGGTGGGCTGGCGGCGCGATAGGTCTTTTGCCACCGAACGGTCTCTTCGTCGGAATTTGGCGCGAAGCGCGTGGCGGCGGACGCCGCCACGCAGTCAGCAGTCGTCACGATGGACGAGCGCATCGCCCGCCGAGCCGGCCGACTCGATGGCGAACACCTGGCGAGCGACCCGAAGCCGTATCTCGGCCCGGACGACGCGATCGTGGCGGCACCCGGGTTCGTTCACGAGGAGGCAGTCGTCACGAAAGACGGAGAGTTCGAGGAGATCGACGGCCTCGCGATCGATTCGCACCGGCGGTTCGATATCGACGGGGCGCGGACAACTCTACCGCGACAAACGGCCCACCCGCGATGCGGATCGATCTCGTGTCTCCTCGTCCCTCTCGATAGTCGCTACCGAGACACCTGGATCGTCCTCGCCGTCGAGCGGTTGCAACGACTGCGATTCGGTCGTCGATGCGGTAGTGTCGACGGGATGGCGTCGCAGGCGATATCGGTGAGACGATTTCGGCGCAGCGATATCCAGGTCCCGGCAGACCACCCCTTCAACCGACGCGCGCCGGTCGAGATGCGAGAATATCGAGCCACAGAGGCCGTCACTCGACGCAACACAGCGAACGTAGCGAATGCTCGCCAATCGAGGATCCCGGGCAGAAACACAGTCTCGATCGGCACTAGGACACTTGAACCCTTCAGCCTTCCGGTAGGACTGAACGGTAGCGTCAGGCATTGTACCCCACGAATTGTACCGAATCGTGCAATGAGTGAGGTCCCAGCGGACGAGCGGATCGAAGCGATGCTCGGCGACCGGTTCGACCGGATCGCCATCGAACGAACACTCCACGCGGTCCCGCCCCACGAGGTGTACGAGGTCGCGGTCGACGGCCGACGGGCCGTCTGCAAGGTGTCGGTCGACGATCGCGGGTCGGCCGGCGTCGAGGGGCGAGTCCAGCGGTTCGTCGATCGGAGGACGTCGATTCCGGTCCCCGCGGTGATCGACGTCGGCGAGGACTGGTTCGTCGCGGCCTACCGCGAAGGCGCGCCCGAAGAACCGGCCGACGACGAGCGGGTTCTCGAGGACGCGTGGCTGCGGATCGCCGGTCGGGCCCTGGCGACGCTCCACGAGGAGGCGCGATTCGACCGACCGGGATTGTTCGCGGTCGAGTGTGACCCGAACGATCCGGCGAGCGACCTCCGCGTCGACGCGGCCCGCGACGTGACCTGGGCCAACGGGCTCGACGACCAGCTGGCCGTCTACGAGCGGGCGGTTTCGGGGACCGGGTACGAACGCGCGATCGCCGAGACGCGCGAGTTCCTGGCCGATTACGCCGACCGGTTCGACGTCCTCGACGACGAGGCGTCCCTGCTTCACGGCTGGTTCACGCCGGAGCACGTGGCCGTCTCCGGGGGCGACCCCACCTGCGTGATCGACTTCGAGCACGCCCTGGCCGGGAGCCCGGAGTGGGACTACTGGCGGACGGCCGTCCCGCTATTTCTGGGATCGGCCTGGGAGTGCCCCGAGGGCGCCGAGACGGTCTTCCGCTCGGCCTACGAGTCCGTCCGACCGCTTCCCGACGGGTTCGACGAGCGCGCCGCGGCCTACCGGGCGTTCGTCGCGGCCTCCCACCTGGACTCGCTCGCCACCCAGCGCGGCATTAGCGAGGAGACCCAGGAGCTAGCCGACTTCCTGACGGTGTACTTCCGCGATACGCTCGAGTCGTGTCGAACGACGTGGCGCTGACGCACGCGGCGATAGGCGACGCGCGTGTCGATACTCTCGACGAGAATTCCGGGGTGGCGGTGTTACCGCCGCATCGCGGCGAGCGCGTCGGCCGCCTCGCGCGCCGCCTCCAGGCACTCCCGTGCGTATCGCGGGTCGTCAGTGGTCGCCGCCTCCCGGGCGAATCGGTCGAGG
>SLIS01000298.1 GCA_007135505.1 Halovivax sp. | reverse complement strand
TTTACTTCAATTCTCTTTATCTAATAAGTCACATAGAGTGTTAGTCAGGATATTTTGTGAGGAATTTCTGGAAAAGTTTATATAGGTATGCCCGGATTACCCGATCGCATGGCACGCGAACGTTCGGAACTGGGCGATCAACCGCGGGTATCGGAGTCAGAAAATTCCACAGAGTCGACAGGTAATACGTCCTTACTCGGCCGGCGAGGATATCTGCAGCTCGCCGGTACCGCGACGGCGGCCGCGATCGGACTCGGTGCGGCCGGTTCGGCCAGTGCAGCTGGATCGTACGAGACCATCACGGTCGCTTCGGGGGATCATCGCGTCGTTCGAGTCGGCGCCGGCGAGACGCTCGAGAACGTCGTGATCGACGTGACAGCGACGGGAGCCTCCGCGACGATCGCCGCACACGCCACGAACACGACGATTCGAAACGTCGGGTTCCGCGGTCGAATGGACAACCCACCCACGGCGATTCTGGGCGTTTCCGATACGGGCGGTGGAACCTCGGTGATCGAGAACGTCTACCTCGGTGACGGTGCGAGTGTCGGCCACCGACACGGCGTCGGCCTCTGGGTCTCGCCACAGCATAGCGGCCACCTGGTGATCGACCGCGTCAACATCCAGGAGATGGGCGACAACTCGTTCTACTGCTCCGCACCTGGCGGTCGCGGTACGGTCGAGATTCGGAACTGCTACTCCGCGAACTCGTGGGTTTCACACTTTCGGTTGGCACAGGGAACGGTCGAAAATTGCGTCGCCCTGAACGACGAGCGTCACGAGGACGGCCGTGGCGTCTGGGCCTGGTCGCCGGGGACCGTCGAGGTCACCGACTGCGACCTCGAAATGAACGGCCGCCACTACGCGATCGTCGCCGGCGCGAACGGTGACCCCGGTCGGGTCCAGGTGACGGATACGAACTTCGACACCGGGTTCCACGGTGGACTGCGGCGGGCCCACGGCTCGTCGATTTCGCTTGGAAGCGGCGTCGGAAACGACCCGGACGGGTCTCGGATTCCGGCCGGTTGTCCGACCTCCCCCGAAGCGGCGGCAACGGGGAGCGACGGGGGCGTCGACAGGGATTCGAGCAAGTCGAACGAAGCGGACTCGCTGGAGCACACGCTGGAACTCGGGGGGCAGTTCCGTTACCGCGTCGAGGTCGACGGCGAGATCGCCCCCAGTGAACAGGCCGCCCGGTGGCTCACCGAGGGCGAGGCCTACGGCGACGACTGGGCCGAGTGGTGGCTCTCGGGTGGTGATACGGCCCAGACGACCTGGGAATACAGCGGCGACATCACCTCGTTCACGGTCGAGCCCTACGACGACGAAGTCGCCGTCGAGACGGTTCGCATCGACGGATCGACCGTCGATCCCGTATCGCTCCCCGGGTACAATTACCACACGCTGGAACTCGGAGGGCAGTTTCGCTACCGGATCGAGGTCGACGGCGAGATCGCCCCCAGTGAACAGGCCGCCCGGTGGCTCACCGAGGACGAGGCCTACGGCGACGACTGGGCCGAGTGGTGGCTCTCCGGAAGTGAGGACGCACACACCGAGTGGAAGATTCTCGGGGCCCTGACCGACGTCGAAATAGACGACTACGACGGGACAACCGACGTCGGCTACGTTCGTCTCGACGGTGACGCCATCGAGTACTGACGGGCCCGATAGCTATCGCGTTCGACGTGTCTGAAAAACGGCTCCCACGCCGGCAACAGATGCTGGCACGCGAACTGTTCCGGTACTGGACGGTCGTCGTCGGGAGCCAATACTGACTACGTGACCAGTCACTAAAAATCTCCCGCTACCCCGAACCGGCCGTGGATACGTTCTCGAGAACCTGAGTCACTCGATTCGGGAAATTTTCTGTTCGACGACCTGTCGGAGGCGATGATTGATGACGCCGTGGACGGCGGTGAGAATTGCGAACGCGCAGACGACGACGGTCGCGAGGACGCTCATCGAGATCGAACCGACAACCGGGAACCCGACGTGGCCGGCACCGATCAGGGCCAGGCCAGCGAGACTCACGAGCGCGTACCAGCGATCCCAGCGATCACGTTTGTGAGCGTTCGTTTCGAGATACATCACCAGCAAATCGGCGTTGTCCGCCAGTTCGATCAGGCCTCGATCCTGATCGTAATCGATGATTCCGGCGTCGTCCATTTTCGGCAAGTGCGTCTGGTACAGTGCCACGTAGACGCGCTTTCGCTGGTCCGAACTCAGCGCCGAGATGGTCGTGTCGTTTTCCCACGCAGCGATCTGTTCGGCCAGCTCACCGAGTGTGACCGTCCCGTCGGTATCCAGGAGATACTGGAGAACTTCCCGACGCCGTCTGTTTTTGAGTAACTCGAAAATGACGTCCTTCGAGAGACCGTCCGACTGCTGTTGGTCGGTGACGGACGTGATCTCTTCCGGTAACGACGTGTCCACGGACGACATTACTCCCTGCCCTCGTTTCGCTGTGTTTCGATATCGACCACACCCCACGGGTCGTACCCGCCCGGTAGTCGCTGGAGCCACGGTACCGTGCTGGTTCCCCTGCGGCTGTCGATCGCATTCACGTTTGACACACCAACTGGTAGCCCAACGGTGAAACTCTTAAACACCCCCACGTTTTGCACCGCCTGCAAACTTTGGCGGGAGCATACGCCCGGAATACCGTGGTACAGCGGCCGTCGTATCGATACGGTACCGCTCTCGCGGCGGCCCGCCCGGAACCGGCGTATACGTGTAGGCCCCCGAATACACGCGTCGGTCGTGGATCGTGCTGCCCAGGGGTGAGTTTCGTGGACGCTACGGGAACGAACGTCCTCGAGACGCGGACTAGCGTGTCCGAACAGTTCCATGATCCAAAGAGTCACGCTCGAGTGTCTAAAACCTGTTCGACGGTTGAGTGACGAAACCGTTCATTACACCCTGTACGAATCGCATTCAGAAGCCCCAACGACCCGCACCGGCCGTTCCGAATTCTCTCTATCTCGGTCCCCGAGCGACTACGTTCGCCGTCTCCGAGCGACCGGTGGCCTCGCGTTCCGGGACGCCACTGGAACGGAGGCGTCGGTTGACGGGAGCAAACGGCCGTGAAGAGGACAGCTGGGCGTTCATCGGTAAGTTCGAGTTTCCGCTGAAACCATGACAACCCCTTACAGTCAGAGCCTGGGTTTGCCAACACACTGATGACACGCTCCGTCACCAACAACGTCTCGGAGACCGAGTCCACGACTGGAGAGGGTCGGTGTCCGGATTGTGAAACCGATACTGTCGTACACGATCCGGATCGCCGTGAACTAGTCTGTGACGAGTGTGGACTCGTACTCAGTGAGGAGCCGATCGACTACGGACCCGAATGGCGGGCCTTCGACGCGCGCGAACACGAACAACTGTCCAGGGTCGGCGCACCGCTCACCGAGTCGATGCACGACCGTGGCCTGACGACGACGATCGACTGGCGTAATCGCGACGCGAACGGTCACTCCATGGACGCGGGCAAGCACGGACAGATTCACCGACTTCGGGTCTGGCAGGAGCGAATACGAACGAAGAACGCCGGCGAACGCAACCTGAAGTACGCCCTTTCGGAGATAGATCGGATGGTGAGTGCACTCGGCGTGCCGACCCCGGTTAAAGAGACGGCCAGCGTCGTCTACCGACAGGCGCTCGATCGGGACCTGATCAGGGGTCGGTCGATCGAAGGGGTAGCCACGAGCGCGCTCTACATCGCCTGCCGGAAGGATGGAATTCCACGGAGTCTCGAGGAAGTAACGGCCGTTTCGCGTGTCGAGCAGCGCGAGATCGGTCGAACCTACCGGTACATCGCCGACGAGCTGGACATCAACTTGGAGCCGACGAATCCGCGCCAGTTCGTTCCGCGGTTCTGTTCGGATCTGGACGTAAGCAGCGAGGTCGAATCGAAAGCCGTCGAGATAATTAACGAGACGACCGAACTCGGCCTTCACTCCGGAAAATCACCCACGGGGTTCGCGGCCGCCGCGATCTACGCAGCCGGGTTGCTCTGTGACGAGACGATCCCCCAGCGAGCCGTCGCCGAAACCGCACAGACGACGGTCGTCACGGTCAGGAATCGATATCGCGAGCAACTCGACGCGATCGATCAGTCGCCGGCGGCGTAACCGACTCGGCCGCACTCGCCGTTCTTCGAATCGGTCGATCCACGTTTCGGATTCGACCTTCGCTGTCCGCCATCGCACCGGGTAGCAGGTGGTGGTTCGCTCGTCGCGGGCGTCCGGTTCGCCCGTCGCGGCGTTCACATGATCGAGCGTTCCTCCGACGTGTAGACGTCCTCGTCGATCAGCGCGTGCAACGTCGTGTAGGGGACGAAGGCGACGAAATCGTCGTCCTCGTCGAACAACTCGAGCCCCTCGTCGGCGTGTTCGTAGCGTTCACAGATGATCTGGCCTTCGGGAAGGATGGCCCTGAACATGCCACGGCATACGCGCCGGACGGGAAAAGGCGTTACTCCAGTCGAGCGCTGAGACGGTCCGTTCCACTGGGCGAGGCGTAACCGGTTTAGCGACGACGGCAGTACCGAAGCGTGTGACGGACGAGCCTCCAGAGGAGTCCAGCGGGTCGCCAGCGGACGAAGAATCGACGACGCAGCCTCGGTCGACGGACGGGGCCGACGACGAGGAAGTCGACCGGCCCGAAGAAGCGAGTGAAGAGCGGATCGAGAGCGAGGAGCAGACGATGACGCTCGCCGACTTTCACGACGTCTGTCAGCGGGCGGGCCGACCGGTCCTCACTGCCGGTGGCGTCGCCCAGGAGCTGTCCGTGACACACGAGCGCGCGAACGAACTACTTCAGGAATTGACCGATGCGGACGAGATCGAGCGACTCGCCGTGGAGACGGACCCGGTCGTCTGGTACCCGACCGAGCTAGAGGATCTGACCGACCGCGAGCGATCCATCGTCTTCCCGAAGCGCCGCGAGATCGTCGTCGACCAGCCATCACAGTTTACCCGGGCGCAGCTGGCACAGTTCGCCCATCTGGCAGACACCAACGGAGACGGCGGCTATCGATACGTCGTTCGTCCCGAAGACGTCTGGCAGGCCCCCCACGACGACTTCACGGGACTCGTCCGGACGATTCGACAGGCCCTGGGGACGTCCAACGACGCCCTGGAAGAGTGGGTCGAGAGTCAGTTCGACCGGGCCAGACAGTTTCGACTCTACACCCACGAGGACGGATACACCGTGCTCGAAGCGCGAAGTGCCGAGGTAATGGGCAACGTCGCCCGACAGACCCTCGACGAGGAACACGTGCACGCGCCGATCTCGGAGACCGAAGACTGGGTTCGCGAGGGCGCCGAAGCGGCCATCAAGCGAGTGCTGTACGAGTCGGGCTATCCGGTCCGAGACCATCGCGACCTGGAGAGCGGTGCCGGACTCGAACTGGCCCTGGACGTCTCGTTGCGCGAGTACCAGCGAACGTGGGTCGATCGGTTCGAAGAACAGGGCTCCGGCGTCCTCGTCGGCCCGCCGGGAAGCGGAAAAACGGTCGCCGCGATGGGAGTGATGGAACGGCTCGGCGGAGAGACGTTGATACTCGTGCCGAGCCGAGAACTCGCCCGGCAGTGGGCAACGACGCTCGAGGGGGATACGAGCCTCGATCCGGGGCAGATCGGGCAGTATCACGGCGGCCAGAAGCGGATTCGACCCGTCACGGTCGCGACCTACCAGATCGCCGGCATGGACCGGCATCGACGGCTCTTCGACGATCGCGAGTGGGGACTCGTGATCTTCGACGAGGTCCACCACGTGCCGAGTGACATCTACCGGCGGAGCACGCACCTCCAGTCGCGCTATCGACTCGGCCTCTCGGCGTCGCCGATCCGGGAAGACGACCGGCAGGCCGAGATATTCTCGCTGGTCGGTCCGCCGATCGGCACCGACTGGCACGCGCTCTTCGACGCCGGATTCGTCGCCGAACCGGAACTCGAGATTCGCTACGTTCCATGGAGCGGCGACGAGGAGGCGAACGCGTACGGCTCCGCGGAGGGTCGTGAACAGTACCGCATCGCCGCGGAGAATCCGGCCAAGATTGCCGAGATCCGCTACCTCCTGTCCGCCCACCCCGACGGAAACGTCCTGATCTTCGTCGAGTACCTCGATCAGGGTCGGGACATCGCCGACGCACTCTCGGTTCCATTCCTCAGCGGGGAAACGCCACACCATCGTCGAGAACAACTGCTCGGCGCGTTCCGTGATGGTGAGCAACCCGTCCTTGTCGTCTCCCGGGTCGGCGACGAAGGGATCGACCTGCCGTCGGCCGATCTCGCGATCGTCGCCTCGGGACTGGGTGGTTCTCGCAGACAGGGAACGCAGCGTGCCGGCCGAACGATGCGCCCCGCCGGTGGCTCGCTGGTATACGTCCTCGCAACTCGCGGAACGCGAGAGGAGGAGTTCGCCAGACGACAGTTACAGCACCTGGGACGGAAGGGGATCACGGTCCGGGAAGAGACGGTCGACCGCGATGGCTGACGACGAGCCGTCCGTCGCATCCGTTCCGACCGTCACGAGCGTCCCGTCGTGGTCGCCGAACTATCAACGAGCCTGTCACCGATCGAGGCGATCTGGGCCGGATCAACGTGCTGATGTACGGGAAGTGTGAGGACGTGACTCGCAAGGTGCGTAGCCGTCCGGTACTCCGGCGCAGATGCGACCGATGGATCGAGCCGCGGCCACGAGTGGACCCCGTCGACGCCGAGGTCCCGCAGTGTTCGTCGTACCCGGTCCGGGTGGCTCGTGTAGATGGGAAGCGACTGCGGACAGATACCCGGTTCCAGGGCCGGGTAGATGGGGTTGACGTCGGTCCAGCCGGCGACGACGTCGAGCCAGGCCCGATAGTTCTCCCGCCGTCGACCCCTGATCCGGTCGGGATCGGTCACCTCGCAGATCGATTCCGAGAGTTTCGACAGCTTCCGTTTGACGGCCTCGTACCGAGTTCCCGGATTCGGTGGCGTGGATCCAGTGACGTTCGTGACGATCGAATCGATCGACGCCCGGAGGTACGGACTCGAATCGAGAACGCCGTCGACGAACGACTTACAGATAAACCGAACGTCGCTCGCATCCAGGTGGTCCCGGACTCCGGCGAGGTCGGTCGGTTCGAATCGATCCCGCAGCGTCGGTGAGGTGACGTAGAGGAGTGCCCCGTTCGGGATCGGCAGCGTCTTCCACAGACACGTGATGCCGAGGTCGCCGAACGTGCCGAGTAACTGTCCGTCGGCGACGCTCCATGCGGCGTGGGCGTTGTCGTCGACGTGGAAACAGTCCAGATCGTCACAGAAGGCGGACAGTTCGGCCAGATTCGGCTGTGGAAACCCGAAGTAATTCACCGAGACAATGGCAATCGTCGCGCGGTCGACGCGGCTCTCTAGGTCGACCATATCCGGGGCGAGTCCATCGGTGATCGCGTAGTATCGCGGCTCGAGTCCGAGTTCCCTGATCGGCTCGGAAACGGCGTCGGGGATGTACGCCGGGAGTAAGACGTTCGGATCGAGCGTGGTCTCGGCCGGACGCACCGGCGACGACGCCGACCGGACCGTCCGCAGTCCATCGCGGAGGGCGACTTTCCCGGAGCCGTAGTACCAGTACGATTCAGTATACTGTTCTAGAAACGGTTCGATTCCGTTCGGCCTATCGCGTGCGTGACGTTGGGTTCCCGTCGCTTCCGAAACCAGAGCGAGAGACGGGCCACCGGGTATCACGGTGACTCACCCCGGTGGTCACACCAGCACGTGTCCATACGATGGCCGGCGGTATCGATTCCCATAGTGTTATGTTCGTTACGATTACGCGCTGGGACGTACGGACGCGTTAGAGCGGGTCATCACCGGATACAGTCTCGTTCTATACGGCGAAGCGGTTGCATACACGCTGAAGAAATGCCATAACAAAGCCACAGAACGGGAACCCCCGAGCATGGACCAACCGGCAACGAACACTGGACCGGATCTCATTCTCGTCGGTATCGACGCCGGGTGTTTTTCCGTACTCGATCCGCTCGTCGAGGCGGGCTCGATTCCGACGATCGATCGACTGCTCTCCGCCGGAACCAGTGGCACGCTCGAATCACAGATACCGCCGTGGACGGGAAGTGCCTGGCCGTCGCTGTACACGGGCGTCAATCCGGGAAAACACGGCGTGTTCGACTTCCTCACGTTCGACGGCTACGACTGGGACGTGATCAACGCGACGCACGTCAGGGCTCGACCGGTGTGGGAACTACTGAGCGACCACGGCTATTCGAGCGTGGTCCTCAACGTCCCAGTGACCCACCCGGCCCGGCCGTTCGACGGCGCGTTAATACCGGGCCTCACCGCGCCCGAAGACCCGGACTGTCACCCCGACGGAATCCTTTCAGCAGTCGAAGACGCCATCGGATCGTACCGAATCTACCCCCAGAGCGGTCCCGAGCCGGATCAGTCGATCGAGGGCTACCGGCGAACCGTCGAAGCCCGTGGGGCCGCATTTCGCCACCTCGTCGAACGGTTCGAGCCCGAATTCGGATTCGTCCAGTTTCAGGTCACGGACTCCGTCTTTCACGAGCGACCGGGCGACCAGGACGCAGTGACCGCCGTTTACGAGGCCGTCGATCGCGAACTCGAGCGCATTCTCGACGACGCGGACCCCGGCGCCGTGATGGTCGTCAGCGACCACGGGATCGGGCCGGTTTCGGGCCCGGAGTTCCGGGTCAACGACTACCTCGCCGAATCCGGCTACCTGCGGACGAAACGCGGCGGCGAGGGGATGCCGACGTGGTCCAGGGCCTTCGAGAACGACCTCCTGGCGGGTGAAGACGCAGCCGATCACGATCCCGGGACTATCGAGCGAGTCATCTCGCTCGCCGCCCGCTTCGGCATCACCACCCAGCGGGTGGCCAACACCCTGGATCTGGTCGGGTTGGCGGATCCGATCGGCAGACGCCTCCCGAACGACGCGATCCGGGCGGGCAGCGAGCAGGTCGACTTCCCGCCCTCGCAAGCGTACGTCAGATCCAAGAGTGAACTCGGAATCCGACTGAACGTGGTCGGACGGGAACCGGACGGTCAGGTTCCTGCGTCGGCGTACGAGGACGTTCGCGCGGACCTCGTCGACGAACTCTCGGGACTGACCACGCCCGGTGGAGACGCCGTCTTCGACGAGGTCGGTCCGCGAGAGGACTTCTTCGAGGGGCCCCACCTCGACAACGGACCCGACATCGTGACGGTGCCGCGTGACTTCGACACCGCGATCGTCGCCAGGCTGACTGGCGAACGATTCGGCGAGCCGATCGAACCCTGGAATCACAAGCGTGACGGGATCGTCGCCGCGGTCGGAGACGGCTTCTCCAGCGGGTCACTGGAGGGGGCCCACCTGTTCGACGTGGCGCCGACGATCTGTGCGTTCTTCGACGTCCCCATCGACGAGGAGATGGATGGTGAGGCACTTCCGGTGGTCGAATCGGGTGAGACGCGTTCCTACCCCAGTTACAATCCCGGTCCGATCGCCTCGACGGACGACCGGTCCGTCGAAGATCGCCTCTCCGATCTCGGGTACCTCTAACGATCATGAGTATCGAAATCAGCAGATACGATCTGGAATCGGAAGCCGACGAGTGGAATCGCCACGTCGAACGATCCACCGAGACGAATCCATTCCACAGAGCCGAGGCACTCGCCAGACAGGCGGCTGAGACGAACACGACGATACACGCACTGGCTGGATTCAAGGGCCAGGAACCCGTCGGAGTATTTCCGATCTTCGTCCTCGAGAAAGGGCCGTTCGCCGCCGCGTTCTCGCCGGCACCGCGGTCCTGGTCGTGTTATCTGGGGCCGGCGATGAACGATCTCGACTCGCTCAAGCAACGAAAGGCCGATCGCCGCGTGAGACGATTTCTCGAGGGGTGTCTCGACTGGCTCGAAGCGGAGTGTCGTCCCGTCTACTGTAAGTTCACCACCGGTCGGTTCGACGACCTGCGGCCGTTCGCCTGGAACGAGTACGACGTCACCCCCGGATACACGTACGTCGTCGACCTCGACGTCCCGGCGGACGACCTCGTCGATCGATTCAGCAGCGACGCACGCCGGAACGTCCAGTCCGTCCCGGACGACGTCGTCGTGGCGGAGGGAGACGCTTCCGACGTCGAGGATATCGTCCATCAGGTCGCCGCCAGATACGAGAGTCAGGGGCGCCCGTTCCAGCTCTCACCCGAATACGTCCGCTCACTCTACGAGAGTCTCCCGGACGGAGCGCTTCGACCGTACGTGTGCCGGATCGACGGCGAGTTCTGCGGCGGTATCCTCGTCCTCGAGTCGAACGGAATGCTGCTTCGCTGGCAGGGCGGCGTGAAGACGGGTGAGGACGTAGACGTCGCAGTGAACGACGTCCTCGACTGGCAGATCATGCGCGACGGTCTCGAGAGCGGGATCGAGCGGTACGATCTGGTTGGCGCCGGCGTCCCGAGTATCAACCGGTACAAGGCCAAATTCAACCCACGACTCGAGACGCACTACACCGTCACCGCCGGAGTATTCGGACTCGACCGGCTCGTCGATCGGTATCAGAAACTCGTTTGATTCGACGGGTTAGTCGGTCGCAACGCTACCGGTGAGCCTCGGGAATGAAGTCCGAGGTCTTCATCTCTCGATACGTCGAGCACTCGGGACAGGCGTGGACGACGTTCCGATTGTCGCCGAAGACGCGAGCAAACTGCCTGGTAACACGGTTGTCACAGTTTACACATCGGGGAGCCGAAGTCTTGCGCTGCCGTTCGAGTGGGGTCCACTTCGCGTCCTGATTTGTCGGCATACTCCCGGATTGCGACAGAACCCTATTTATTATAGACCGCATACCGAGGATCGTGAGTGTCACTCGTCGACGACGGTAAGTACGTGAATGAGTGACAGTGTTCGGTTTCGAAGACGATCACGTCTGGCGATAATTCAATATTTCGTGGAAGTAAGTGACTCGTTTACGTGGGGGTAAGTAGCTCGTTTAGCCATTGCAAGTAGCGCCTATCAACCCGCGATGAGACGAGTCCCGTCGACCGACGAACCGGAGTCGATAACTGTGGACGAACCGTCGGTCTCAGGCCGACGGTCGGTGCTCACTCCACCGTGACGCTCTTGGCCAGGTTCCGGGGCTTGTCGATCTCCCGGTCGAGCAAGTCGGCCGCGTGGTAGGAGACCAGCTGTAACTGGATGGTCGCCAGAATACCGGCGAGGAGTGGATTCACGTCCGGTATCCGGAGGTGTGCGTCGGCCATCGACGTCGCCTCGTGGTCGTCGGGACAGATCGCCACGACCGGTGCGCCGCGAGTCGTCGCTTCGGCAGCGTTGTTCAGCGTCGTCTCGTCTTCCTCACCGGTGAAGATGGTGAAGACGGGCGTCTCCGGCGTGACGAGTGCGAGCGGGCCGTGCTTGAGTTCCCCGGAGGCGAATCCTTCCGCGTGTTCGTAGGTGATCTCTTTGAACTTGAGGGCACCCTCGCTTGCGACCGGGTAGCCGAATCCGCGACCGATGAAGAAGTACGACTCCCCCTCGCGAAACTCGCGAGCGATCGACCTGGCCTCGCTCTCCTCGATCAGGGTCTCGACCAGCCTCGGCAACCGATCCAGGTCAGCACATAGAGACTCGATCGGAAGACTCGACGAGCCCGTAGAGTCCACCGCAATCCGATGGGCGAGGAGCGTGAGCAGGACGGCCTGGGAGGAGAACGTCTTGGTCGCGGCGACGCCGATTTCGGGACCAGCCCGGATGAACAGCTGCTGGTCCGTTTCGCGACAGACGCTCGAGCCGACGACGTTCGTCAGGGCGAGCGTGGCCGCACCCTGCTCGTTCGCCTGACCGACGGCCGAGAGCGTGTCGGCCGTCTCACCGCTCTGTGTGACGGCGATCACGAGCGTTCGCTCGTCCATCGGCGGAGCGGACAGGCTGAATTCGTTGGCGAGCACGGCTTCCGCGTCGACGCCCGAGCGACGAAGCGCGGTCGTTCCGTACTGCGCCGCGTGATAGGATGTCCCGCAGGCCACCAGTAGAACTCGATCGACGTCCGTGAACGGGTCGAGCCCCTCGAACGAGACGTCCCCCGCCTGCCGGTCGAATCGACCCTCGATGGATTGGGCGAGCGAGGTCGGTTGCTCCGTGATCTCCTTTAACATGTAGTGGTCGAACTCACCTTTCCCCGTCTCCTCTGCGTCCCATTCGACCGTGTGACGATCACGTCGTACCGGTTGGCCGTCCAGGTCCGTTATCCGCACGCCGTTCGGCCGCAGGGTAACGACGTCACCGTCTTCCAGGTAGACCACCGTGTCGGTGTACTCCAGGAACGCCGGCACGTCACTCGCGAGGAAGTAGCCGTCGGCGTCGATTCCGACGACGAGTGGCGAGCCCTGTCGAGCGGCGTACAGTTCCGATTCGCCGTCACAGATGGCCGCGATCGCGTAACTGCCGTTGAGTTCCGAGATAGCGCGGCGAAACGCAATCTCCGGGTCCATTCCGCGATCGAGGTTCTGCTGGATGAGGTGTGGAACGACTTCCGTGTCCGTCTCGCTCGAGAACTCGTACCCCTCTCGCTGGAGGCGTGAGCGAATCGACGCGTAGTTCTCGATGATCCCGTTGTGGACGACGGCGACGTCTCTGGTCGTGTCCGTGTGGGGATGGGCGTTCTCGTCCGTCGGCGGGCCGTGTGTACTCCATCGCGTGTGCCCGATCCCGAGCTGGCCTTCGAGCGCCGTTCGATCGATCGACTCCTTCAGTGTACTGACCTTGCCCGACTGCTTCTCGACCTTTATTCCGGCGCCGTTTTGAACCGCGATGCCGGCCGAGTCGTAGCCGCGATACTCGAGGTTCTCGAGTCCGGTCAGGAGCGTGTCGATCGCTTCGTCACGGCCGATTCGACCGATAATGCCACACATTAGCGACTCACCTCGTGGCGGGGAGGTTTCGAGGCGGTCGTCGCGTGGACGCCGTCGATGCCAGTTCCATCCACCGATCGACGTCGACCGGTCGACGGGCGCCTGTGACCGGCGTCGAAATCGGACGCTTGCGATCCCCCGAACAACGAGTTAACGCATTGAACACTCGTTTGAGACCGATAGAAAGCTGTGCGAAACCAGTCCGTTCTCGAAGCGTGGGGACAGGCCCCCGAATCGTAATTTTCGACGGTCAACGGACATCCTGCCATAGCTGAGACCAACCCGAGACGTTCCATTACTATAGACAGACTACGGACCGAGGCTCATCGGTTGGTCGAGCCTAGGAGCCGGCGTCGAATTGCACCTGTGATCGGGAGAACGGTCAGGCCCGCGTCTCGCAACGTGCCGGCAGCGGGATCCCTAGGATGTCGACGAACCGGCCGCTACGGGCCCGAAAAGGCGGCTCGTGACACGGTTTCTATCCGAATCGATCACGTGGGAGAGGCCTACTGGCTAAAAAGCCGCCCCTACTGAACGCGTCCGAATCGATCGATATACCGGTTCGTTCGGCACGCCATCGGGACGGGAATCACGTTCTCGGAGAGACGAGGTCCGCGATCGTAGTAGTCACACATCGACAGTAGGCGTGTCGAAACGTACCACGAAACCGGTATCGAGAGGGTTCGGATGGGTCGGGAGACGATAACGTCGGGTGCAAGGGTTAGTCGCACTCGGGAGCGAGCGACGACGCACAGAGTTCGGTCATCGCCCGGCGAAGGCGCTGGGAGATCGCCGACTTCGAGACGCCGAGTTTGGCCGCGAGTTCGTCCTGGGAGATTCCGCGGGGAACGTCGAAGTAACCCTCCTCGTAGGCGACCGTCAGCAGCTCCCGCTGTTTCTC
>SLIS01000246.1 GCA_007135505.1 Halovivax sp. | reverse complement strand
TGTTCAAGACAGTCGTGTCTCGTGATCGGTCGAGCGGGTTCGTGAACGAGCGGGGCTGAATCGGGTAACGCGTCGGGCCGCATCGACTGGCACGTCGGTCCGATCGCGACCGGATCGACAGGGGACCTGCCGACGCGCTGGCGACGAGCGCCGGGTCGTCGTTCCCGCTGTGTGAGAGTTGTTAACGTGGACGGCGACGAACGGCGATAGCGGATTCCCCGACGGGAACGCGGAACCGCGATCGGGTAGAATCGGCTTACTCGACCAGACGTTCGATCTCGGTGACGAGAATGTCGCTCGCGCCGGCGGCTTTGACTTCGGTGATCGTCTCGAAGACATCGCGTTCGGCGACGACGGCATGAACGGCCACCTTGTCGCCCCCGTTGGCGACGTCCATGATCGTCGGGCCGCCCAGACCCGGAATGACGTCGCGGACCGCATCGAGGTCGTCCTCCGGGACGTTCATCATGAGGTAGCGCTTGCCGTCCGCCGCCAGCACGGACGAGAGGGCGGTGCGCAGTTCGGCGACCTTGGGATCGTCGACGACGTCCTCGCGGGCGAACAGGCGCACCGAACTCGCCAGGACCTCCGCGACGATCGCGAGGCGGTTTACTTTCAGCGTGGTTCCCGTGCTCGTGATGTCGACGATAGCGTCGGCCATCTCGACGTGGGGCGTGAGTTCCGTCGCGCCGGAGACCTCGACCACGGCCGGGTCGACGCCGGTGTCGGCGAAGAACTCGCGCGTGATCCGCGGGAACTCGGTCGCGACGGTACGGCCCGCCAGATCGTCGATCGTCCGAATGTCCCCGTCCTCGGGCGCCGCCAGGACGAGCCGACAGCGGCCGAAGTCGAGATCGAGGAGATCGGAGACGACGTCTGCCTGGCCGGACTCGCGGACCTGGTCGAGGCCGGTGATCCCCATGTCGGCGGCGCCGTCGGCGATGTACTCCGGGATGTCCGCCGCCCGGGCGAAGAGGACGGTCACCTCCGGATCGACCGTCTCGGCGTAGAGTTTGCGATCGGCACCGTTCTCCAGATGCAGGCCGGCCCGCTCGAGGAGGTCGATCGACGGCTCGTGCAGGCGGCCCTTGTTGGGAACGGCGATTCGCATCGTGGCGGCCCTTTGTGGGGCGGAAGGAATTGTCTTTCCATCTCGACGCGGCGTGAGAAGGGGTGACGGGCGGAATCGCTGACGGACGAGAGTCGGAGGTGGACCAGCGTCTCCGCCGGACGAAACGTCGGTTACTGACGAGTGTCGACGGTGGATCGGGGTCGACGATCGACGGCGCACCCCCGAGGACGATAGGCCGTCTCCGAGCCAGACTTTCGTATCCAAAATATACACCCATCAAAACTTAACGTACTAATCCAGAAGTCGCTTTAACGCGTGGCACGTACAGTGTTCCAATGACAGAGGTCCGCGCACACCTCGAGATAACCGGCATGTCCTGTGCGACGTGTTCCGGGACCGTCGAAGACGCACTGGCGGCCCACGAGGGGGTCGTCGACGCCAGTGCCAACTACGCGACGGACGAGGGAACCGTCACGTACGACGACGGCGTCACGTCGCTCGCCGCGATCTACGAGACGATCGAGGCGGCGGGCTACGAGGCGGCCTCGGAGACGATCGCGATGACCGTCATGGGGATGTCCTGTGCCACCTGTTCCGGGACGGTCGCCGAAGCCGTCGAGGAATTGCCAGGGGTCATCGAGGCGGACGTCAACTTCGCCGCGGACGAGGCCCGCATCCGGTACAACCCGGCCGACGTCTCCCGGGGCGAGATCGCGGCCGCGATCGAGGAGTCGGGCTACGAGCCCGTCCGCGACGAGGGTGGGGACGGCGAGGGAAGCGAGCGCGAGCGCGCCGTCGAACGCGAACTGACCCGCCAGCGACGGCTCGTCATCGGCGGCGGCCTGCTGACGGTCCCGTTCGTCCCGATGATGATCGACATGCTGTTTGCCTTCGCCGGCGTGACGTCGCCGGTCCCGGCGGTCATCGCGCACCCGCCGGGCTGGCTCGAGTTCGTCCTCGCGACGGTCCTGATGGCCACGCTAGGCAAGGAGTTCATCGTCGGCGCCTGGCGCGCCTGGAACCACAACCGACGCGCCAACATGGATACGCTGGTCGCGATGGGTACCTCGGCCGGCTACGTCTACAGTACGACCGTTCTCGCCGGCGCGTTACCCGGTGAGGGGTTGTACTTCGAGGCCGTCGCGTTCATCCTGTGGTTCATCACCCTGGGTAACTGGCTCGAGGTGCGTTCGAAGGCCCGGGCGGGCAACGCCCTCCGCGAACTCTTACAGATGGAAGCCGAGGAGGCGACGCTCGTCGAGTGGGACGAAACGGGCGACAGCGAAGCCGGTGACGAGCGGCGGGTCGCCGTCGAGGAGATCGCGGTCGGCGACGTGATGAAGGTCCGGCCGGGCGAGAAGATTCCGACCGACGGCACCGTCGTCGGCGGCCAGAGCGCCGTCGACGAGTCGATGCTGACGGGCGAGTCGGTCCCGGTCGAGAAGGGCGACGGCGACGAGGTCGTCGGCGCGACGCTCAACGAGAACGGCGTGCTCTACGTCGAGGCGACGAAGGTCGGCCGCGAGACGGCGATCCAGCAGATCGTCGAGCGGGTGAAGGAAGCCCAGTCTCGCCAGCCCGAGATCCAGCGACTGGTCGACCGGGTGAGCGCGTACTTCGTCCCCGCCGTGATCGTCAACGCCGTCTTCTGGGCGGCGATCTGGTTCGCGTTCCCCGGCACGCTCGAGTCCATCGTCGGCGCGCTTCCCCACTGGGGCATGGTCGGCGGCGGACCGGGCGTGGTCGGCCCCGTCGAGTTCTCGGTCGTGGTGCTCGCCTCCGCCCTGCTGATCGCGTGTCCCTGCGCGCTCGGGCTCGCGACGCCGGCCGCGACGATGGTCGGGTCGACGCTCTCGGCGACCAACGGCGTCCTCTTCAAGGGTGGCGACGTCCTGGAGCAGGTTCGGGGCATCGACACCGTCGTCTTCGACAAGACGGGGACGCTCACCCACGGCGAGATGGTCCTCACCGACGTCGAGGTGCTCGGCGACGCCGTGACGGACGGCGGCGGGACTGCCGAGTCCGACGAGACGGCCACCGACGGGGGCGTGCTGGCCGAGCGAGAGGAATCGGTCGAGTCGTTCGTCCTGGGGGCGGCGGCCACGGCCGAATCGGGCTCGGAACACCCGATCGCGACCGCGATCGTCGAGGGTGCCGAGGAACGCGGCGTCCCGATCGGCGAGGTTCGCGAGTTCGAGAACGTACCCGGCCACGGTCTCGTCGCCGAGACCGACCGCGGTCGCGTCGTCATCGGACGGCGAAAACTGCTCTCCGACGAGGGCATCGACCCGGAGCCGGCCGAGGAGCCGCTGGCGGCGCTCGAGCGCGAGGGGAAGACGGCCATTCCGGTCGCCGTGGACGGCGAGCTGCGCGGCGTGCTCGCGGTCGCCGACGAGGTGCGACAGAGCGCCCGCGAGACCGTCGCGGCCTTGCACGAGCGCGACACCGAGGTCGTGATGCTCACCGGCGACAACGAGCGGACCGCCCGCGCCGTCGCCGAGCAGGTGGGCATCGACCCGGACACCGTCCGCGCCGAGGTGCTCCCCGAGGACAAGGCCGACCACGTCGAGGACTTACAGAAGGGCGGTGCTCGCGTGATGATGGTTGGCGACGGCGTCAACGACGCGCCCGCGCT
>SLIS01000138.1 GCA_007135505.1 Halovivax sp. | reverse complement strand
TCTTCAACGACACTGGCGGCTACGGATTCATCGAGACTGAGGACGCGGACGACGACGTGTTCTTCCACATGGAAGACATCGGCGGCCCGGACCTTGAGGAAGGACAGGAGCTCGAGTTCGAAATCGAGCAGGCCCCCAAGGGGCCACGCGCGACGAACGTCGAGCGCCTGTAAGGCGAATTCGCTGAGGAATCGACTCTTGACTGCAGTATTCATCACTCGGTAGCGACGGCTGGCGCTCGCTGGCGATCACTACTGAGTGCAACCGAATTACCGGTTCGAGCGGCTGCAACGCCGTCGATCACCCGGCAATACGCTCACCAAATCGATCGAACTTTTGACGCTGGTCTGTAAACACGCCTCTATGAGCGACCCAGTGATCCGCCGCGCGGACGAAATCGAGTACGAGCCGGTCGATGCAGCCGACGGCCTCTCGAAGGGCGTGCTGATCGCCGAGGAACACGGGGCACCGAACTTCGCGATCCGCCGTTTCACGCTCGAAGCCGGGGCGGAGGTCCCGAAGCACACGAACGCGGTCGAACACGAACAGTACGTCCTCTCGGGCGAGTACGTCGTCGGCATCGACGACGAAGAGCGGACGGTCTCGGCCGGCGACTCGCTCCTGATTCCGTCCGACACCGTCCACTGGTATCGAAACACCGGCGACGAAGACGGGGCGTTCCTCTGTGCGGTCCCGAACGGCGACGACGAGATCGAGCTGGCGGCGTAGCGATCGCTAGCCGTCCCACGGACACGGCACGAGGTCGGCGACCGACTGGAGCGTCTCGACGCCTTCCTCGGTCACGAGTACGTGTCCGCCGAAGTATTCCGGTGAGATGACGACTGTGTCCTCGCGCGGTTCGCCCTCGCCCTCGCTCGGCTCGACGGCAACGGTGTGGGTTCCGACGCGAGAGAGCGAGAACCCGTCCCCGTCCCCGGGCTCTACGTCGAGGTCGCGTTCGAGGAGGGTCTCGCCGTCGTCCGTCCGAACCACGAGCGATCCGTCGAGTCGGCTCTCCGTTCCGTTTTCGACGGTGAACGACCGCGAATCGAGCTCCGGCTCCTCGTCCGGCGAAAGCCGCAACCGTTCGATCCCGCCGTCGACCTCGACCGTCGCGCGATAGTACGTGCCCGCTACGTCGACGTACGTCTCCTCGACGTCTATCGCGCTCGCGAGGTGGACCGTGTCCGCCTCGTACGTCGACTCGATCGCCGCGTCGATCTCCGCCCGGATCTCGTCGGGAAACTCGCCGTAGGAGACGACTTCCCGCTCGCAGGTCTCGTAGCTGGTGCTCGATCCGGTCGCCGACGGGTTCGTCGACCCGTCGTCCGATCCGTCGTCCAGACAGCCGACCGTCACGGCGGCAACCGATGCCGCGAGGAACGCTCGTCGGTGCATTCGTCTACGCCCCGCTTTTCGATGCACTCCCTAAACGCTCTCGCTACCTGTAATCGCCATTTTACCTTGGCAATTCCATCCGCCCAAACCCGCCGGTTCCCTAGCCTTCATGCTCGGGCACTCACCAGTCGGGAGTGTATGCGTACCCAGTCCACGGACGGTCCACCGGAGACCGAACGCGAACCGGTGAGCGAGGAACTCCACGGCGAGACCATCGTCGACCCCTATCGCTGGCTCGAGGCCTCGGACGAGACCGTCTCGGCGTGGGAGGACGCCCAGAATGCCTACACCGACGAATTCGTCGGGACCGACCGACGCGAGACGCTCCGGCCAGCAGTCGAGGCGCTCGCCGACCACGAGACGTTTCACGTGCCGGTCGTTCGGGGCGATCGATACTTCCAGTTGATCGAGGCCACCGGGGCGGACCAGCCGCGACTGACCGTTCGCGAGGACCGAGACGGGGCGCCCCGGACGCTAGTGGATCCGAACGAACTCGGCGAGACGGTCTCGCTCGGCTGGTTCGTCCCCGACTCGGACGGCGACCGCGTCGTCTACGGCCTGATGGAAGGCGGCACCGAGGAGTACGATATACGCGTCCTCGACGTGGAATCGGGAGAGTTGATCGACCGGCTCGACGATGTCGGCCGCTGTGGCGAGTACTCCGTCGCCTGGACCGACGGGGGCGTCTACTACCTCTCGACCGGCAGCGCCGCGGACGACTCGCTCCTCGAGAAGGAACTGCGCTACCGCGAACTCGGCGGCGAGGATCGCTGCGTGACGACCGAGATTCCCGAACGGCGCTGGCCGCACGTCCAGGTCGACCGCGACACCGGACTGGTCCTGGTCGCGCTCGGAGAACTCGCCTCGGACACGGAGCTGTACGTCCTCGACGGCGACGACCTCGTCCCGCTGGTCACCGAGGCGGACACCACGCTCGACCCCCTCGTCCACGAGGGTCGCGTGTACCTCACGACGAACCACGACGCGCCGCGGTTCCGGCTGCTCGGCGCCGACGCCGAGACGATCCTGGGGCTCGTCGGGGAAACCGACGGCGAACCCGGCCTGAACGCCTTCGAGACGGTCGTCCCCGAGAGCGACGACGTGCTGACGCAGGTCGCCCCCGCAGGGGACGGCCTGGCGATCCACCGTATTCGCGAGGCGCGATCGGTCGTGTCGATCCACGACGGCACCGGGGAGAACCGGTACGAACTCTCACTTCCCGAGTTCGTCGGTGTTCCCCGCGGCGGCCTGACGGGCAGTCCGGACGGGGCCGAAGTCGCCTTCGCCCTTCAGGGACTCGACCGCCCGCCCGCGATCGTCCACGCCGACGTGAGCGCGGAGGCCGGCCCCGACGACTGGACGGCCGTCCAGTCACCCGAGTTTCCGGCGCCGTTCGATCCTCGTGCGGACCTCGACCTGACCGTCGACCGGCTCTGGGTCGACTCGACGGACGGGGCGACGGTTCCGGTGTACGTCGTTCACCGGGCCGACCTCGCGCTCGAGGGCGACGCGCCGACGGTTCTGTACGGTTACGGCGGCTTTCGCATCCCGCAACTGCCGAGTTTCGACCCCTACCGGGGGCCGTTCCTGGCAGCCGGCGGCGTCTTCGCGCTCGCGTGTCTGCGCGGGGGTCTCGAGTTCGGCGAGGAGTGGCACGAGGCCGGCCACCGCGAGCACAAACACCGCGTGTTCGAGGACTTCGAGGCCGCGGGCGAGGCGCTGATCGAGGCCGGCTACACGAACTCGGATCGCCTGGCCGGAATGGGCGGCTCGAACGGGGGCCTGCTCGTCGGGGCCGCGCTGACCCGTCGGCCCGGCCTGTTCGGCGCCATCGTCTGCGGCGTCCCGCTGCTCGATATGCTGCGATTCCATCAATTTCTCCTCGGCGAGACGTGGACACCCGAGTACGGTTCGCCGGAGGACCCCGACGCATTCGAGTGGCTACGTGCGTACTCGCCGTACCACAACGTCGAGGAGGCGGACTACCCGGCGACGCTGTTTCACACGGCCGCGGGCGACACGCGCGTCCACCCCAGCCACGCCCGAAAGATGGCCGCTCGCGTTCAGCACGCGACGACCGGCGACGCGCCGATCTGCTTCCGGAGCGTCGAGGAGACCGGCCACGGGGTCGGGACGCCGACGTCGCTCGAGATCGAACAGCAACTGGATCGATGGACGTTCATCTACGAAATGCTCGACGTCGAATCGACCGCCGACCCCGTCGATTCGACGTAGATCCGCCCGGGACGCGGTCGCGGTTTTTTGTTGGTCCGCGGGGACCGATCGGTAAGGGGTCCGTGCCCATCCGCGGTGCCGAG
>SLIS01000131.1 GCA_007135505.1 Halovivax sp. | reverse complement strand
GTGTTCCGCTCGAGACGCTCAACTCGTAGTCGGTGAGCTTCGTCGTCTCGCCAGCCGCGAGGTCGTGTCGGAAGAGGTTCAGCTGGCCGTCCCGGTTCGATCCCACGAGGAGGGTTCGCCCGTCGTCGCCGACGTCTTGCAGGACGATCTGCCCATCCAGCTCGACGATCGGCTCAGCAGTTCCGTCGGGCGAGAGGGCGTACAGGTCGTTCTTCTCGTCGCCGGCGTCGTCCCGGTGGAAGAAGACTCGGTCACCGGTCGCGTCCCACGCGAGAAACCAGCGGGCATTTCGCGGGACGGTGCCGTCGGACCACTGTGTTCGCTCACCCGTGTCGGTATCGACGACGTGTACCTCGTTTCTGCCGGTGCCATCGTAATAGTAGGCGACGCCACTTCCGTCGGGAGAGGCCGTCGGATGTGCGAGCGTGGGGAGTCTCGCCAGTTCTTCGATACCGTCTTCGGTCGCTCCTGTAGTTTCCATACGGTGGGGTATCAATACGCTGTCTTAAAAGACGAGGAACCCCACCTCGTTCGCCGTTGCACTGTGGGTGGTGACGGTTGCCGTCGGTCCGTCGTTCAGTCGGTGGTCGGTGCAACCCGTTCGACGGTCCCCGGCGGAACCGTCCCGTCCTCGTTCCACTCGCGGGCCGCGTAGTACTCGGCGATCGCCGCCTCGAGGTCCGGAAGCTCGTAGGGCAACTCGTCGGCTTCGGCGTCGATGCCGCGGTGGTTGTTGAAGTGGCGTTCGCGCTCGACGGTGCGTGCGCCGACGGTCATGAGCTCGTCGTAGTCCGCGTCGAACAGCGTCTCGAGCCGCTCGTCGGTGACGTAATCGCCCCCGAACGCGCAGACGACGCCCGAGTCGCGGAAGGCGGCGTAGTTCTCCTCCTCGACGAGGCGCGTTGCCTTGCCAAGGGTCCCCTCGGGATCGAGTTCGCCGCTGTACTCCAGACCGAGCATGCCGGCGTACATGTGGTCGGCGCCGCGGTTCGCGACCGCGTAGGACAGGCCCTGTCCGTGGAGCACCCGCCCGTCGTGTGCGGCGAACTCGACCCCCTTGACGGTGTAATTCGGAACGCCGAGCTGGTCGTGGACGCGAGCGACGCCCTCGGCAAGGTCGTCACCGATCCCTTCTCTGTAGGCGATTTGCTCGGTGATCTCGTGGGCCAGCTCCGCGTTGCCGAACTCGTCCTCGCTCGCGAGGTAGGCTGCGACCGTCACGCCGGCAGAGATGGTGTCCATGCCCAGCTGGTCACACAGCTCGTTGCCCTTCATCACGTCGACGATGTCGCCGACGCCCTGGAGCGAGCCGTAGGAGTACACCGTCTCGAACTCCGGGCCCTCCGTTTCGAGACCGGTCTCTTCGTCGCGAGTGGGCAGTTTGCAGGCGTAGGCACAGGCCGAGCAGGCGCCCTTCTTGTACTTCTTTTCCTCGACAGCGTTGCCGCCGATCGCGGCGGCATCCTCGAACTCGTACTCCTGAAAGTACCGCGTCGGCAGCGAGAAGTTGTCGTTGATGAACTCCGTCCCCCCGGTCGTCCCCTGACGCTTCATCCGGTCGTCCGACGTCGCCGCCTCACGGTGGATCTCTCCCTGGACGTCCGGAACGGTGACGGTCGGCTCCGCGTCTCCGTCGAATGTGACGACCTTGACGTTCTTCGAGCCGAGGACGGCTCCGAGCCCGCCGCGGCCGAACGCCCGGGAGTCGAAGGTCATCACGCTCGCGAAGCGAACGAGGTTCTCGCCTGCCGGGCCGATGGCGATGCAGTTCTCGGGCCCGAGCCCGTGCTCGGCTTCGACGTAGTCGGAGGCTTCCGGAACGGTCGCGCCGGCGAGTTCGGGGACTTCCTCGAACGTCACGTGCTCGTCTGTCACGTGGATCGCGAGCGGGACGTCGCTCGCCCCGACCAGCTCGCAGACGCTGATGCCCGCGGCGGCGAAGTTTCGCGAGAGGTATCCGCCCGCATTCGTCGAGGCGAGCCCGCCCGATAGCGGGGACAGTCCGGTCATGTTCATTCGCCCGGTGAAGGACATCTGGGACTGTTGGAGCGGCCCCGTCGAGAGGTACGCGCGGTTCTCCGGTCCGAACGGATCTGCGTCGAACGGGATGCGGTCGTGTGCGAGTGCGGTCGCCAGGGCGCGGCCGCCGACGGTTCGTTCGAGGAGTGCGTCGATCTCGATCCGCCGACTCGTTCGCTCGCCGACGTCGATCGAGAGCAGTGGTCCCTCGGCGTGGAGCATGTTCGTGACATACGCAGGGAGGGTTATATCGTTGTGGCTGTCGGCACCGAACACTTCGACCGACCGGTGAACGGTCGCTCAGTCGATCACCACGATAGCCGCCCAGTCTGTCACTTCGAGTGGTTCGTGCGAGCGGAAGAATTCGACCGACTTCGGTCGCTCGTCGACCGACTCAATCCAGCGCTTCCAGCCCCTCGGCTACCGCCCGCGCGATGTCGCCCGGCGTCTCCCCGCCTCGCTCTCTGAGGAGAACGTCCCCGACACCGCCGAGAACGATCGTCGACGGCGTGTGATCGATTCCGTAGTACGAGAACACCGCCCGGTCGTCGTCGATGGCGAGCGTCCAGGCGCCGTCGTGTTCGTTCCACCAGTCGGCGAACGCGTCGTCCTCGCTCGTCGGGTCGCGGCCGAACTCGACGAGCGAGAGAACCCGGACGCGCTCGTCGTCGATTCGTTCGTTAGCGGCACGGATCACGTCGAGGTGGCCCTCGCTAGTCGGGCAGCCGGTCCGAGTGAAGTTACAGACCGTCACTGTCCCCGTCTCCGGTACGACGATCGTCCCTGACTCGCTTCCGGGCGCCTCGATCGTCCGGACCTCGAACGGCGGTTCCGGATCGGCCGCCCCCTCGTCGTCACCTGCCGCGTCGTCGTCCGGACTCGTGAGGCAGCCGGCGAGCAATGCCACGGTGGGAACGCTCGCGAGCAGCGACCGTCGGCCGAGCGGTGCCGGGTCGCTCGCCGGATCCGGGCTGTCGGCCGTGGGTGGGTCCGCCGAAGGGGGTCGTCCCCGCGCCGTCATGCGGGGGGATAGGGACCCGTTCGAGAAAAGTGTCCGTGGTCTTCGCCGCCGGACCGAACCAATTTCGCTCCCCGGTTTAGCGAGCGTCCTCGAGTGCCTCGAGCGCGTCGGGGTTCTCGATGCTACTCATGTCGCCGAGGTCCTCGCCGGTGTAGGTCGCCTCGATGGCCCGACGGATGATCTTGCCCGACTGGGTCTTCGGGAACTCGTCGACGAAGCGGATCTCGCGGGGGCGGAACGGTTTGCCGAGTTCCGAACCGACCTGTGCCCGCAGCTCCTCGCGGAGATCGTCCGTCTCCGCCACGCCGTCTTCCAGGATGACGTAGCTCACGACGGCCGTGCCGGTCGTTTCGTCCGGGGCACCAACCGCGGCGGCTTGGTTGACGGCGTCGTGGTCGATCAGCGCGCCCTCGACCTCGGCGGGCCCGACCTTTCGGCCGGCGACGTTCAGCGCGTCGTCGGCCCGACCGTGGAGGAACCAGAAGCCGTCCTCGTCCTTCTGGGCCCAGTCACCGTGGTCCCACATGTTCTCGAACGTCGACCAGTATTCGTTCAGGTAGCGCTCGTCGCCCGACCAGAGCGACTTCGTCATCGAGGGACAGGAGTCCTTGGCGACGAGGAAGCCGCGTTCGTGGTCCTCCTTTACCGAACTCCCTTGCTGATCGACGATATCGATGTCCATACCGAGCCCT
>SLIS01000204.1 GCA_007135505.1 Halovivax sp. | reverse complement strand
TCGGAGAAATGCGCTGGCTGGGATTTGAACCCAGGTTGTGACCATGGCAAGGTCACGTGATACCACTACACTACCAGCGCCCTGTTGCACTTTCATGTACATCCCGACGGGGGTATAAGGGTTGCGAAACTGGCGACCATCGCTATCCAGTGGCATAGTTTTCGAAACGCCGTCTCGCCGTTTCGTGGATGGAGAACCCAGTTCGACGGGTTTGGGCCCTGCGTGTTTGTCAACCGTTCACTCACCGAGACCGTGCACCTGCGTACCACGTTTTCGGGGGTGTGAGACCGTCACAGTCCCGATTCAATCCGCCACCCTTTTAAGACCTTGTCGGCAATGAATCGCTACAGTCTAGTGACGAGGCGCCGAAGCGCCACGGCATGACCGTCAGCGTACTCGTGCCGTCGTCGATCGCCAGGGAAGCCGAGGACAAACGCGAGGCAACTCGCAAACTCGGATACGTCGCCCGCGCGGCGACAATCTTCCGGGCGGACCGCCTGATCGTCTTCCCCGACCGGGACGGCGAACGAGGGCAGTTCGACGGCGGGTTCGTCGAAACCGTGCTGCAATACGCCGCGACGCCGCCATACCTCAAAACCGAGGTCTGGGGCAAGCGGGACGAACTGGAGTACGCGGGCGTCCTGCCGCCGCTCCGCGCCACGCCACGGACCGGCTCCGAATCGAACGATTCGGGGTCGTTAAGACGAGGGATCGTGACCGAGGTCGGACCTGAAGGCCGCGTCCGGGTCAATTGCGGACTGCAACACCCAATCTCGCTCAACGTACCGCCGAAAATGGCGGTCGAGGAGGGAGAACGCGTGACCGTCAGGATCTCTTCGCGACGACCGGTCCGGGCGAAGCTCGAAGACGAACCCCTTCCGGGGTTGTCGGTCGAGCGGACGGACCTATCGGCAGCACTCGGCCGTGAGGACGCCGGTGTCTGCATCGCGTCGTCCCGGTACGGTGAACCGCTCACCGTCGGGCGACTCGAGCCACTGGCCGGACGGGTCGAACGCGACGGCATGACCGTCGCGTTCGGTTCGCCCGAGAGAGGGTTGCCGGACATCCTCGGAATCGAGGAGTCACGTGTCGGCTCGACGTCCGACGGGGACGACGGGGCGGCAGACGGAGTCGAACCCAGCGCCGATCCGGGGTTCGACCTCTGGCTGAACACGGTTCCGAACCAGGGCAGCGAGGTCGTGCGAACGGAAGAGGCTCTGTTCGCCACCCTCGCTTGCCTCTCACTGAGAGCGTGATAGAATGCCACAAAAACACGCACCACGCAAAGGCTCACTCGGATTCGGCCCACGGAAGCGGGCGACCAGCGAGGTCCCACGCTTCCGTTCGTGGCCGGACGACGACGGACAGCCGACGCTGCAGGGCTTCGCGGGCTACAAGGCCGGCATGACCCACGTGGTGACGGTCGACGACGCCGCCAACTCGCCGACCGAAGGGATGGAGACGACCGTCCCGGTCACCATCGTGGAGACGCCGCCGATGCACGTCGCAGCACTGCGAGCGTACGAGGAATCGCCATACGGACAGCAGCCGGTCGCCGAGGTTTGGGCGAGCGAGCTCGACGACGAACTCGATCGCACGCTCGACCTGCCGGGCGACGACTACGACGCCGAGGCCGCCGCCGACGAGTTCACGGCGGCTCTCGACGAGGGTCGCGTAGACGACGTTCGCGCGATCACGTACACGACACCGGTCGACGTTCCGTCCGTGCCGAAGTCGAAACCGGACGTCATGGAGACGCGCGTCGGTGGCGGCTCGGTCGACGAGCGCGTCGAGTACGGACTCGACCTGCTCGAGTCGGACGGCGGCGAGCACACCATGACGGACGTCTTCCGTGCCGGCGAGTACGTCGACACGAGCGGCGTCACGAAAGGCAAGGGGACCCAGGGCCCAGTCAAGCGCTGGGGCGTCCAGAAGCGCAAGGGCAAGCACGCCCGCCAGGGCTGGCGCCGACGCATCGGCAACCTCGGCCCGTGGAACCCGAGCCGCGTTCGATCGACCGTGCCCCAGCAGGGCCAGACCGGCTACCACCAGCGTACCGAACTCAACAAGCGCCTGCTCGCCATCGGCGACGGCGCCGACGCGACGGTCGAGGGCGGCTTCGTCAACTACGGCGAGGTCGACGGACCGCACGCGTTGATCAAGGGCTCGCTCCCCGGGCCGGCAAAGCGACTCGTTCGCTTCCGCCCGGCGATCCGACCCGGAGACCAGCCGCGCCTCGATCCCGAGGTCCGGTTCGTCTCCACCGCTTCGAACCAGGGATAACTCATGGACACAACAGTACACGACCTGGACGGCAGCGAGGCGGGGACGGTCGAGCTCCCGGCGATCTTCGAGACGGAGTATCGCCCGGACCTGATCACCCGCGCCGTCAACGTCGCCCAGGCCAACCGAACCCAGGCCTACGGTTCCGACGAGTTCGCCGGCAAGCGAACGTCGGCCGAGAGCCCCGGCAGCGGCCGGGGGATGGCCCACGTCCCGCGACAGAACGGACGCGCCCGACGCGTCCCGCAGACTGTCGGTGGACGGAAAGCCCATCCGCCGAAGACCGAGGCCGACCACACGGAATCGATCAACACGAACGAACGCAAACTCGCGATCCGGAGCGCCATCGCGGCGACGGCCGACGCCGAACTCGTCGCCGAGCGCGGCCACGAGTTCGACGACGGCCTCGAACTGCCGCTGATCGTCGACGACGAGTTCGAGGACCTGGTGAAGACCCGGGACGTCGTCTCGTTCCTCGAGGCCGCCGGGCTCGATGGAGACGTCGAGCGCGCCGACGAGGGTCGCTCCGTTCGCGCCGGCCGCGGGACGACCCGCGGTCGCAAGTACAAGCAGCCGAAGTCGATCCTCTTCGTCACCTCGAGCGAGGCCGGTCCGTCGACGGCCGCCCGCAACCTTGCGGGCGTCGACGTCGCCACCGCCGCCGAGGTGAACGCCGAGGATCTCGCACCCGGTGCGCACCCGGGTCGACTGACCGTCTGGACCGAGGCCGCACTGGAAGAGGTGAGTGACCGATGAGCACGCTCATCGACTACCCACTGGTGACGGAGAAGGCGATGAACGACATGGACTTCGAGAACAAGCTCCAGTTCGTCGTCAACCCCGACGCGACGAAGCCCGAGATTCGCGACGAAGTCGAGTCTCGCTTCGACGTCGAGGTCACCAAGCTCAACACGCAGGTAACGATGAAAGGGAAGAAGAAAGCAACCGTGACGCTCTCCGAGGACGACGACGCCCAGGAAGTCGCCTCGCGAATCGGGGTGTTCTGAGCATGGGGCGACGCATTCTCGGACAACGACGCGGTCGCGGGACTCCGACGTTCCGTGCCCCGTCGCACCGATACAAGGCGGACCTCACGCACAAGAAGCCCGAGGATTCGGACATCGTCCGCGGGACGGTCGTCGACATCGAGCACGATCCCGCCCGCTCGGCGCCGGTCGCCGCCATCGAGTTCGACGACGGCGACCAGCGACTCGTGCTGGCGCCTGAGGGTATCACGGTCGGCGACGAGATTCAGGTCGGCATTTCCGCCGAGATCGCGCCCGGGAACACGCTCCCGCTGGCGGAGATTCCGGAAGGCGTCCCGATCTGTAACGTCGAAGCCAAGCCGGGCGACGGTGGGAAGTTCGCGCGCGCATCGGGCGTGAACGCGGATCTGATCACCCACGACCGGCACGCGACGGTCGTCCAGTTGCCAAGCGGCGAGGTCAAAC
>SLIS01000289.1 GCA_007135505.1 Halovivax sp. | reverse complement strand
TGAGCGCCGAGAGCGGATGGATGAGAGACGGGGAGACAACTGAGTGGAAGACAGGAGACGGGTGAGCGAAAGATGAGTGAACGAGCGGACTTCCCTCGAGCGTCAGCCACTCGAGCGCGTCAGTTCGAAACACAGTGGGACAGAGACGAGATACGAGAGGATAGCGGAAAGAAGAGACCGACGCACCGCTCGAGCGGCCGAGAAAAACCGAAAATCGTCGAGAGCGTTATCTTGCGGCAGCCGCGACGCGCTCTTTCTCCTCTTTCTGGCCGATGGCGTACGTCTGAACGTCGTAGTTGGCCGCGCCGATGAGTTGGCTGGCGATCGCCTCCTCAGCGGGCGTCGCGGTCTTGAACGAGGCGTTGTAGACGCCTTCGGCGATGAACTTCAGCGACTGGTCGACCCGGCGCTGTGGGGCGACGTCGACCGCTTTGGGGACCGAGATACCACCGTACTTCAGGCGGACGGTCTCCTCGCGAGGGGCGGCGTTCTCGACGGCGCGGACGAGGATCTGCACGGGGTTCTCCTCGGTGCGCTCGTGGACGAGGTCGAACGCCTCACGAACGAGGTTGAGGGTCTGCTGTTTCTTGCCCGTGTTCTCTTCGGTCTGCATCAGCCGGTTGATGAAGCGCTCGACGACCGAGACCTCGGACTTCTGGAACTGCTTGCCGGCGTGGCGGCCCGCCGTGTGCGCGACCGGCGTCACGGAGAGGTAGCGCTCGGTCGAGGGGTCGCGGTACTCGATCTCGGAGACGTCCCACTTGCCAAAGAGCTTCGCAGTGAGGTCGCCACCGCCAGCCGGTGCATCGGGGTCGGGTTGTTCTTCGTCGGCACTCATGTTATCGCACCGGTTTCTCCGCGTTTCCGCGCACGAGTTCGAGCAGCGCAACGCCGTTTACCTTGTCGACTTTGTAGTTGACACCCGACAGGTCACCCATCGCACGACCCTTCGCACCACCGATCCCCGCGATGGTCACTTCGTCGTGTTCGTCGATGAAGCTGATCGCGCCGTCACCGGGACAGAACGCGGTGACTTGCTTGCCGTTTTTGATGAGCTGAACCCGGACGCACTTTCGGATCGCCGAGTTGGGCTGTTTCGCCTCGATACCTACCTTTTCAAGGACGATGCCTCGAGCCTGTGGGGCACCCTCGAGCGGGTCGGACTTCTCGCGAAGGCCCCGGGCACGGCGCGCGTAGTCCGAGTCGGACCACCGGAAGTTCTGGCGGTCCTTCTTGAGCTTGCGCGCGGCGTATTTGCCGTTTGCCATAGTACCCGTGGCTATCCGACGGAGGCACTTAAGCACCCCGTTTCTGTCGGGGCGTTACGGCTCGAGAGCGCTCGAGGAGGGGCAACGAAGCAATTTGAGGGCGTTTCGTGCCCGGAGAATCGCTCTCGAGCGGTCGGCGCCTCGTCGTCGATCGCTCATCGGCCGACTGACGGGTGGATCGGCCCGGCCCTCCTGGAGCCGTGGGTGGACGGTCCGAATCCGAAGCGACGACGCCACCGCTGGCGAGGAACACGCAGCGTCGAGGTACAGAGGTAGGACCGTCCGTGAGGTGTAATCCGGAGGCCGTCAGATCAACTGAACGTCGTCGACGTCGAAGTGGCGGGCTGCGAGCGCTCGCGCAGCCTCGATCGTTCGGCCGTCTTTGCCGATGGCGACGCCACGATCCTCGCTCGCGACTTCGACGTAGGCGACGGTGTCACGATTCTCGCTGATCGTGACGTTGTAGACGGCCGCCGGCGAGAGGGCGTTCGCGACGAACGCCGCCGGGGTCTCGGCGTTCTCGACGAGCCGTACCGGCTGATCGACGCGCTCTTCGAACGTCTTGACGTGCTGGCCCTGTGGCCCGATCGCCTCACCCAGCTCGCCTCGAGCAACGACGACGAGCAGCCGGCCGCTCTCCTGAACGCAGTCGACGCCGGTCGCACCCGTCACGTCCTCGAACAGCGCGAGGTGGCGGCGGTCCTCGTCAGAGAGCGTGATTCCCATCGCCGTTAGTCCGCCCCGGACCCGCCCGTCGACCCCATCCGGAGGTCGACGTCGCCGGTGCCGAGCTTGATCGGCTTGCCGACGATGACGTTCTCGGTGACGCCGTTGAGATCGTCGATCTCGCCGTGGATTGCGGCGTTGAGCAGGTGGTTAACCGTCACCTCGAACGCCGCACGGGCGAGCACGGAGTCTTTCGCGCCGGAGATGCCGTGGCGGCCGATGGACTCGATCTCTCCGTTGTTCGTCATCATGTCGGCGACGAGCATCAGGTGACGGACGTTCACGTCGTCGAGACCCTGCTCGGCGAGCGTGTTGTGCGTCTCCTCGATGACTGCCTCGCGGGCCGCCTCGATGCCGAGGTTGCGGTGGATCTCGTGGATGTTGTTACACGTCGTCCGACTGGCGTCGACGCCGTCGATCGAGAGGACGTCACCGAAGGCCGACCCTTCGGTGTAGAGGACGAACTCCTCCTCGCCGTCGTCCATCTCTTCGCGACGGATGACGACCCGCGAAACCTCCTCGATCCCCTTGAACGTGATGTCGCGCAGCTCCTCGACGAGCTGGAGCAGATCGCGGTAGGAGGGCTCTTCGGGACCGAATTCGACGGTCGTCCCCTGCTGGATCGTCTCCACGCCGAGGTTGTCCTCGATGATCTCGGCGACCTCCTCGGCCGTGATCATCCGCTCTTCTAAGGTCTCTCTGTTCAGGGAGATCTGGACGCGCATGTCCGCGACGTTCGTCGAGACGTCACCGAGTGCGAGGATCTTCGTCGCCTCGATCTTCCAGACGACCTCGTGGGCGCGCTCGCGCTCGGTCGCGTGCTCGTCTTCGAGGTAAACCGTCATCATCGGCGTGTCAGGCGTCTTCCGGGCGTCGACAAGCTCGATGAGTCGTGGCAGCCCCTGAGTGACGTCGATCTCTGCGACACCCGCGTAGTGGAAGGTGTTCATCGTCAGCTGTGTCCCCGGTTCACCGATCGACTGGGCAGAGACCGTGCCGACGGGATCCAGCGGATCGATTCGCGTGTCGAGGTACTGGTTCTCGACGGCGCGCGCGATCTCGTCGGCCTGCTCGAGCGTCGGCTCGCGGTCTTCGATCGTCTCGTAGACGCGGTCTTTGAGCCGGCGTGGCAACTCGGTGTCCTCGACGATCGCGATCACGTCGTCGTCTACGTCGTAGGCGACGTCAGTCATCGGAAGTCACCTCCGGGCGTTCGGAGACGCGACGACTATCGGCGTGCTCAGAGAGGTTCGTCGGCCGTGGCGTCGACTCGAGGAACTCGGCCTTTTGTTCCTCGGAGTCGAACTCGGCGTCGATAACGCGATCTGCGATCGCCTCGACGTCGATGTCGTGTTCGGCCTTCGAGGAGACTTTCACGGGCGAGGTGCCGTCCTCGCCGAACTCGAACTGGACGATCGTATCGCTCGTATCGCGCACGGTTCCGTCGTACTGCGTCTCGAGTTCCGAGAGCGCGTTGATCAGCCGGCGCTGGAGGTAGCCGGACTTCGACGTTCGGACTGCCGTGTCGACCAGCCCCTCGCGGCCACCCATCGCGTGGAAGAAAAACTCCTTCGGCGTGAGCCCGCCGGTGTAGGAGTTCTCGACGAAGCCGTGGGCCTTCGCGGAGAGGTCGTTCGGCTTGTAGTGGCTGAGCGTGCGGTCTTCGTAACCCCGGTTGATCCGCTCGCCGCGAACTGCCTGCTGGCCGACACAGCCGGCCATCTGGGTCAGGTTGAGCAT
>SLIS01000272.1 GCA_007135505.1 Halovivax sp. | reverse complement strand
TTCGTCCTCGATGTCGACTTCGGAGAGGACGATCTCACGGACTTCGCCGATCTCCTCTAAGGCGTCCTCTTGCTCGAGCTGGTCGTCGTCGTACGCGGCCACGATTTTGGCGATCGCGATGGCGGTGTCGTCCTGGAGATTCAAGAGCAGCCTGGCGGAAGATTCGTCCTCTGGATCGATCTCTTCGTCGTCGAGTCGTTCGATCCAGTTTTGCCAGCGTTCCCGTGAGTAGAATTCGGTCGGGGGATTGCTCATACTCGAACCTACACCGGCCGCTTCAAATGCCTTTCTCTACTGATCCAGGCGAGCGGTGACGATCGATCGGCGCCAGCGCTGACGTGGGGCGATTCGTCGTCATCACCCACGGACTCGTACTCGGACCGACGGAACACGCCCTGCGAGATGCCCAGATCGGCCACTCCGGTCGATCACTCGAGGGTACCGACGGTATCGATCCCGTACACCAGTTTCGGTGTATCCACGTGCGCGTTGCGTATCGCCTCCTCGTAGCCCGCTTCGTGCAACCAAGTAACTCGTCGAGGGACTGTCTTCGGCCCGAGGACGGCACCAGGGCGATCCGGATCGTCCACGAAGTCGGTTTCCATGAGGAACGGTTCGCCTCGCTGAGCCGCCCGTTCGAGGCGGTCTCGATCGCTCATAACGCTCGGCACGACGCCGTCGAGTCGGCCACTCGCGTAGTGCTTGACGACGTGTGTCGGGTCGAGTCCGACTTCGGTCGCCCAGGTCGGGAGTTCAGTGAGGTCTTCGCTCGCCTCGGTGTGGAGCTGAACCGCACAGTCGAGTGTCGCTGCCCGGTCGAAGGCGTGACGGATGATCGCGTTCGAGGCGTCCCAGACCGCGTCAGAGACCTCGTAGTGCGGTCGTCCGGATTTCAGCGCGAGCGCACGGCCGTCCGCGACGAACTCGGCGGCACGATCGATTCCTGCACACATCACGTCCCGGGCCGTCGCTGGGTCGTAGCCCTCCTCGTCGACGAGCCGGGAGATCAGTCCAGGGTGTACGCCGAGGACCGGCCAGGCGGTCCCCTCGAGTTCCGCCGCAGCCTCCTCGACGATGGCGACCGTCCGTTCGAACACGGCCGTAAAGTCGCCGGCGTTCGACGGCGTCGGTCCGAGGTACCACGACGGTTTGTTCACGACGAGCAGGTGCGTTCCGCCCACATGCGCAAAATCTCGAACGGCATCGATTCCACGGCCATTTTCCGGATCGAGATGGAGATGATTGTCGAGAACGGGGCCGGCCCATGCGGTCATACGCACTACTGCGTAGCGACCGTTGAAAAACGTCTGGACCGAGTCCGGGCACCGAGAACGTGTGCCGGTGTCCTCGAAGCGATCGCGAACGCTTTGGCAACGACTCCGAACTATTCCTCGTCCATCGTTAGCGAGCGCGTGGCAGCCATGCGGAGGGCGTCCGACCGACCGAAGTCGCCGGGGGCGATGGCGACCGTCTCGATCCCCTGTGCATTGGCGTACTCGACGACGGGTTTGAAATCGGTGTCGCGGGAGACGATGGCCAACGTCGAGAGTCGTCCGTTCGACGCGAGCGCTGTCGCGTCGACGGCGAGCTTTACGTCCACGTCGCCACTCGTGACGATCACCTCGAAGCCCCGTGCCTCACCGGCCCGAATGAACCCGGGCGTCGCGTGTTCGTCGACGTAGAGTCGTGTGGTCGCCAGGCGACCCAGCTCGGAACCGATCGCTCGAATGTCGTCCAGGTCGACGTCGAACTCGTCTCGAAATACGTTCGGGCCGTCGACGAAGACGCCGACGCCCGAGGGTGGCTCGCGGGCGACGAGGTCCCGGAATCTGTCGTACATGCCGAATCGATTGGCGTGGGTCTCAAAAAGGGTGCCGTCGTGGCGTCACGACGGTTGCACCACGCCAACTGCTTGACTCGTAGGCGGAATTACACCGGTCGATCAGTCACCGAAGCCGAAGTGGGCGTGCGCCCGACGAAAAGACATTACTATACACGTATCAATCGGTCGAGTATGTCGCTACAGACACCGCCACTGCGTGGGGTTCACGAAGACCGGGGTGCCAGCTTCACCGAGTTCGGTCGCTGGGAGATGCCCGTCGAGTTCGACTCGATCCGGACCGAGCACGCGGCGGTCAGAGACGACGTGGGAATCTTCGACGTCTCGCACATGGGCCAGATCGAGGTCACCGGCCCCGACGCACGGCGGCTGATGGATCGGTTGACGTCGAACGACGTCTCGGAACTCGAACCCGGTCACTCCCAGTATGCAGCGATTACCGACACGGACGGTGTCATACTCGACGATACCATCATCTATCGACTCCCGGATCGTGACGGACAGCAAGTTTACCTGTTCGTGCCGAACGCGGGGGCGGACGAACCAATGACCGATCGCTGGCGATCGCATCGCGACGAGTTGGAGCTCGAAGCAACCGTCTCGAACGAGACCGAGGACTACGGCATGGTCGCCATCCAGGGACCCCGCGCCCGGGACGTCGTCGTCGACGCCGTCGAGGAGACGACGACCGTCTCAGATATCGACCGCTTCAACGCCGCATTCGCGACCGTTTCGGGCGTCGAGTGCTGGACGGCACGGACGGGCTACACTGGCGAGGACGGGTTCGAGCTCATCTTCCCGGCGACGGGGTCCGAAACGGTCTGGGCTGCCTTCGCCGACGAGTGCCAGCCCTGCGGGCTCGGGGCGAGAGACACCTTGCGACTGGAAGCCGGGTTCTTGCTCTCCGGACAGGACTTTCATCCGGAAGAGAACCCGCGCACACCCTTCGAGGCCGGGATTGGGTTTGCGGTCTCGCTCGATACCGACTTCGTCGGCCGCGAGGCCCTCGTCGAACTAGAGGAGACCGGCATCGAGGAGACCCTGGTCGGCTTCTCGCTCGAAGAGCGCGGAATCGCGCGTCACGGCTACGACGTGCAGAACGACGATGGGACGGTTATAGGAACCGTCACGAGCGGGACGATGAGTCCGTCGCTCGAGCGCGCCATCGGTCTAGCGTACGTTCCCGTCGAGTACGACGAGCCCGGGACGTCCCTTTTCGTGACAGTCCGGGATCGGACGAAAAAGGCAAAGGTTGAAACCATCCCGTTCATCGATATAGCATAATGAGCTTCGACGTTCCAGGAGACCGGCGGTACCTCGAATCGCACGAGTGGGTCCACGAATCGGACGACACGGCCCGGATCGGCATCTCGGATTTCGCCCAGGACGAATTGGGCGACGTCGTTTTCGTCGAATTGCCGGAGACCGGCGACACGGTCGAAGCGGGCGACAACTTCGGCGTCATCGAGTCCATCAAGGCCGTCTCCGACCTGTACGCCCCGGTCGGCGGCGAGGTCGCCGCCGTCAACGACGCGCTGTTCGACGCGCCCGAACTGGTCAACGAGGATCCCTACGGCGATGGGTGGATGATCGAACTCGAACCCGCCGACGAAGGCGCTCTCCTCTCAGCCGACGAGTACGAGGAACAGATCGCCTGAGTCGGTCGGGCCGGAGTAGTGCGACCCGAACTACCGGTCGCCGTGCCTGGTTGTCCGTCCCGTCCCGCGAGCGAAGGAGCCGTGCGATCGATGGCTGGAGTCACTCGATTGCCGCCAGCTCGTCGAGCATGTCCTCTAGCGGCGACGTCGTGACGGCCAACGAGTAGCCCTCGATTCGAGCGAGATCAGCGGCGTGTTCCCACAGGTTCGCCGGTTCGATGCCGTGCAGGATGACGGCGTTCGGGGTCGGATTGACGACCCGGAGCGCGACGAGCGGCGATTCGCCCCGCGTCACACCGGTGAAGACGAGGGCTCGGTTCGTCGACTGCCCGTACAGACGGATGAACTCCTCACTCGAGAGGCGGGTGATCGCCTGGATGCTGTCGATCACGGTGTGGCCGCTGATTCGATCGTGATTGCCCTGGGCGATCTCGGTCGCGCCGATCCGGTCGTATAGGTCCGAAAGTGGACGAGCGGTGGCGTACTCGCGCAGATCATACACGACGTCGCTCTCGAATCCAGCCGAGAGGACGCGACCGTACTGTCTGATGCGTTCGCCCCCGCGCCGTTCGTCGACGGCGAGCAGGCCGGTGACCAGACGCCTCACGACACCAATGCCGGGACTCGCTCGTCGGCCGCTCTCGTAGTCGGAGATCACGGACGAGGAGACGTCGAGTTCGTCGGCGAGTGTGGTCTGTGAGACGTCGAAGTCGGTACGCCACTTTCGCAGTGTGGCGCCCGGATCGGTACTGAGCGTGATCTCACCGGCGATCTTCTCGGCGAGTGCGTCCCTGGTCCCACGCTCTCCCATGTGGCGACCGTAAGGCGGTGCGCTGAAGTAGCTACCGGATCCAGCCAGCGGCCTAGAACGACTCCGTTGTCCAATATCGAGGACACGCCGATCGAGACGGTGCCAACACACGAATACGGGGCCAAAACGATACGGAGCCATCACGAACAATCAAGACGGAGCCATCCACACCAGTGGATATGCCCTCGACCGTCGTCCACGTGGGCCTGGCCGGACTGCTAGGTATTGCGCTTCTCGGTGACCGATTCGATACGCGAGCGATTCTGGTAGTGATGGCCGCCACGGCCGTCATCGATCTGGACACGCTCGTGGGCATCTACTGGGAGGGGACCCACCGAGCCGCGTTTCACAACGTCTTCGTCGTCGTGATTCCGGCCGTCCTCCTCTACTGGAACGTCTCGCTCCGTGAGGAGTCGTTCGTTCTGGAACGATGGGGCGCCTACGGCTATCGCGTGGCCTGGGTGAGCCTCGTCTGCGTGTTCGTCGCCCACATCATGCTGGACGCATTCTACAACGGTGTCAACCTCTTCTGGCCCGTTCACGACCGGTTTTACGACCTCTCCGGCGAGTTCTATCTGTCCGATCAGGAGGGAATCGTCCAGACGTTCGTCGAGCTATCGACGGACGATGGATCACCGTCCGTCGGCGATTCGACGGCTGCCGGGACGACGGACGATACGCACTACTACACCGGCTTCGATCCGGGGCCCGATGCGGAGCCCGATACCGAGCGCATCTTCCCCATCGCGTCCTCCGGCGAACTCTTCGTCACCGCCGTCGCCGGATACCTCGCCGTCGGATACCGAATCTGGACGGATCGACGAAACTCCGAGTGACCGTGTTCTGCTCGCACGATTTCCGATCGGTAGTCCGAAGGTGTCGTCGAACGAACGGTCACCGATGACCGTCGACGTCAGATCCTACGATCCGGACGGTGACGAAGCGGCGCTGTGGTCGCTCAAGCGGGCCTTCGAGCACGAACTCGGGAGCAAGACGGGCGACGGCGCCAAGGAAGCGAAATACGCAGCAAAGCTCGACGAGGACTACCGTGACCGATATCTCGCGTGGGCCGGTCGCTGTCACGCGGACGACCCGGACACCATCGCCCTTGCCGTCGACGACGGCGACGTGATCGGCTACGTGTTCGTCCTCCCCGCGGAACTCTCGATGATCTGGGACGCGGCGGTACTCAACGAAATTTTCGTCGATCCCGACCATCGAGGTTCCGGCGTCGCCGATCGGTTGATGGAGTGGGCGATCGCCGTCGCGGGGTCACAGTCACTCCCTCTCGATCGACTCGTCCTCGACGTGGATCCCGACAACGAACGGGCCGCCCGGTTCTATCGACGATACGGGTTCGAGTCCTGGGGCGAGCTGGTCGCCATCGACCTCTGAACATGACTGCCGACTCAGTTGCCCGGAAAACACGGGCATCACTCGGACACGTCGGGCGGATCGACCGTCTCGAGGGTCGATTCGATCCACGCGACCGCCTCGTCGACCGCGTCGGAATCCGTTCCGGAAACCCGAATGCGCCCCGGTGTCGAGCCCATTCCCGGATAGCTCCCGACGGACACGTCGAACCGGTGGCTCACGTCGTCGAGCAGGCTCGGTAGAGTGCCTTCGGGAACGGGCGTGTACACCGATCGGCTAACGACGTCACCACGAAAATCAGCGGTGACGTACTCGAACGCGGCCCGTAATTCGGCCGGAATGCCGGGGAACACGTAGACGTTTTCGACGACGCAAGCCGGGGCCCATCCCTCGTCCGTCACGATCGGGCGCGAACCCTCGGGCAGGCGAGCACCCCGGTCCGGTTCGAGGTCGAGGTCGTGTTCGTCGAACAGTTCGGGACGGTCCATGCGGAGTTTCCGGCCCTTCTCGACCAGGTGGGAACGAACCGACTCGTGAACGACCAACGGTCGATCGACGGCGTCGGCCACCGCCTCCAGCGTGACGTCGTCCGGGGTGGAACCCAATCCGCCAGTGACGAGGACGGCGTCGTACTCCCCACGCCAGCGTGCGACGTAGTCGGCGATCACCGTGCGATCGTCCGGCACCGTCACGATCCGGTTGACGGAGCTGCCCCGGGTCGTGATCTCGTCGGCGAGCCACGAGGCGTTCGTGTTCGTCGTCTCGCCGGCGAGGAGCTCGTCGCCGACGGTCACGATCGCAACGTCCATATCCATATGATGCACCCGAGTCGAGTTAGGCCCATCGTCCCGAAGACCGATTCGGGGACGTGCTCCGGAACCACTAAACGCCGCACATCCCAACTACGAAGCAATGACCGACTGGACGGAGAAGTACCGCCCGAGGACGCTCTCGGCGGTGCGCGGAAACGACAAGGCCCGCGATCAGCTGCGCGAGTGGGCCGAGACCTGGGACGACCACCGGGAGGCCGTAATCGTCCACGGAAGTCCCGGCGTCGGGAAGACCTCTGCAGCGCACGCCCTGGCCAACGACATGGACTGGCCGGTGATGGAGTTGAACGCGAGCGACCAGCGCGGCGCTGACGTCATCGAGCGCGTCGCCGGCGAAGCTTCGAAGACGGGGACGCTCACCGGCGGAACCAGCGGCCGTCGATTGCTCATACTCGACGAGGCCGACAACTTTCACGGCAACGCCGATTACGGCGGTTCGCGGGCCGTCACCGACGTCGTGAAGTCGGCGAACCAGCCGATGGTGCTGGTCGCAAACGAGTTCTACGACATGAGCAAGGGCCTGCGAAAGGCCTGTGAGACGATCGAGTTCCGGGACGTCTCGGCCCGTTCGATCGTCCCGGTCCTCCGGGACATCTGTCGGAAAGAGGACATCGAGTTCGAGTCGGAGGCCCTCCAGGCGATCGCCGCGAACACGAGCGGCGACCTGCGCTCGGCGGTCAACGATCTTCAGGCGATCGCCGAGCAAACGCATCGACTCACCCGCGAGGACGTCGTCACGAGCGAGCGGGATCGAACGGAGGGAATCTTCGAGTACCTCGACACGTTGATCAAGGAAGCCGACGCCGAAGAGGCGCTGAAGGCCTCCTACGACGTCGACGAGACACCCGACGAGTTGATAAACTGGATCGAGGACAACGTTCCGAAGGACTACCACGGGGCGGAGCTGGCGGATGCATACGGCTACCTCGCGAACGCGGATCGCTGGCTCGGCCGGGTGCGCTCGACCCAGAACTACTCCTACTGGCGATACGTGACTGACAACATGACAGCCGGCGTGGCGGCTTCCCGTCGCGAATCGAAAGGCGGCTGGACCCGCTATGGACCGCCGAGTTACTGGTCGAAGCTTGGCCGGACCCGCGGCAGTCGAGACACCCGCGACGCCATCGCCGAGCGGATCGCCGAGCGAGAGGGGACGAGCGTCGCTACCGCAAGAGGCGAACTCCTCCCGTACCTCTCGTCGATGACCCACCACTGTCAAAACCGCGAACTCACGGTACGGATGGCCGCCGCCTACGAACTCGACGAGGCGGAAGTGTCGTTCGTCACGGGTAGTGGCAAGAACACGAACAAAGTCGAGAACGTCGTCGCCGACGCCCAGGAGCGCCTGGAAGCGCAGGCCGTCGAACACTCGGGAGACGCGTTTCTCGACGCCGTCCGTTCGGACGAACCGCCGTCTGGATCGGTGACCGAAGACGCAGAGAACCAGCAAACGCTCACCGACAACGACACCCCTGATACCGCGACCGATTCCGGCGGTGGCACTGACGAGGAGACCGACCCGGCCATCGGGTCGGACGAGGATCAAGCCGACACGGTCGAGGACGAAGACCAGTCCGGGCTCGGCGACTTCGTGTAAGCCCGGTGCGGACGAGTCACAGGTCTCCCAGGCGGTCGTAGGCGGGCTGCCATGGATTACAGCTACCGAAGCCGGGAATATTTGCTACATCGACAAGGAAGTACAGCCGCAACTTGGGAGACACAATCACAGCCGCAACTGTCGGGCACGACCGCTCGAACTGTACGGAATTTCGTCCGGAATGTTACTGGCTCGAACGACACGGTCAAGGGTGATTGCGGATTCCTTAAGAGTCGCGGGTGAGGAGTCACAGGTATGGAACCACGTGATCTCTCGGCCCACGTCGCCTACGAAGCCGGCCGGGGAATCGAGGAAGTCGCCCGCGAACTCGGTCGGGATCCCGCCGAGTTCGTGAAACTGGCTTCCAACGAGAACCCACACGGTCCGTCGCCGGCTGCGGTCGAGGCTCTGCGGGCGGCTGCCGACTCGGTCAACGCGTACCCGAAGGCGGTCCACGCCGATCTGACCGAGGCGATCGCCGACCACTGGTGCGTCGAGTCGGCCCAGGTTTGGCTCGCAAACGGTGGCGACGGCGCCATCGACTACCTCTCGCGAGCCATGCTCGAACCGAACGCAGCGGTCCTCGTTCCCGAACCCGGGTTCGCCTACTACGGGATGAGTGCGCACTTCCACCACGGTCACGTCGAATCGTACTCGCTCGGGAAAGCCACCGACTTCGAACAGAACGCCACAACCGTGCTCGAGGCGTACGATGGGGAACGGATCGTCTACCTCACCAGTCCACACAATCCGTCCGGGACGACGATCCCGCTCGAGGACGTCGCCAGGATCGCCGACGAAACCGACGACCGGACCCTCGTCGTTATCGACGAGGCCTACGGCGAGTTCGCCGACGTACCGAGCGCGCTGGCACTGATCGACGGACGGGACGGTTTCGAGAGGCGAGACGACGTCGCAGTCGTTCGAACGTTTTCGAAAGCGTACGGTCTGGCAGGCCTCAGACTCGGGTACGCGCTCGTCCCGTCGGCGTGGGCAGACGCGTACGCGAAGGTGACGACACCATTTGCGGCGAGCGAGCCGGCCTGCCGGGCAGGACTCGCCGCAATCGAGGACGACGAGCACGTCCGACACTCGGTCGAGACGGTCCAGTGGGCCCGAACGTTCATCGCTGACCGCGTCAGTGCGCCCGTCTGGGAAGGTTCAGGGAACTTCGTCCTCGTCGACGTCGGGGATGCGAGCACGGTCGCCGACCGGCTCCAGGAACGGGGAATCATCGTCAGAGACTGTACTAGCTTCGGCCTGCCCGCGTGCATTCGGGTCACGTGCGGCACCGAACCGGAAACGAAGCGAGCCGTCGCCGCGCTCAACGCCGTCCTGGACGAACTCGACGTGTCGAACGACGGCGACGCGATAGATCCGGGGGTGACCGACCCATGAGAATCGCCGTCACCGGGACGCCGGGAACGGGCAAAACCACGGCCACGCGACGCCTCGAGGGACGTGGCGACTACGAAATCGTCCACTTGAACGATGTCGTCGAGTCCGAATCACTGTACACGGACGTCGACGACGAGCGCGACAGCCTGATCGCCGACCTCGACGGTCTCGAACGGTTCCTCGCCGATCGAGACGACGTCCTCTTCGAGTCGCACCTGGCCCACCACCTGCCGGCCGATCGAATCGTCGTCCTCCGGTGTGAGCCGTCGATACTGGAGAAACGGCTGCGCGACCGGGGCGAGACCGACGCCAAGGCGCGCGAGAACGCCGAAAGTGAGGCGCTCGACGTCATCCTCTCCGAGGCGGTCGAGCGCTACGGGCTGGAGTCGATTTACGAGATCGAGACGACGAATCGTGAGCCGGAAGCGATCGCCGACGCGATCGACGCGGTCCGGCGGGGCGAGCGGGAACCGAGTGCCGGCGAGGTCGACTACGTGGGGTATCTGGCATGACGCTGGATCAACTACGTCCGTACGTTTCCAGTGCGCTGGAACCGTTCGTCACCGGTTTCGATCGTCTCGGACTGACACCGGACGGGGTTAGCGTCATCGCGTTCCTCATGGCCGGTGGGGCCGCTGGCGCGTTCTATCTGGGGGGTGTCACGACGGAGTGGTGGTACGCCGCCGCGGCGATGCTCGTGTTCATGAACGGCTGGCTCGACGTGGTCGACGGCGCGCTGGCCCGCGAGCAGGACGTCGCGTCGAAGAGTGGTGACCTCCTCGATCACGTCCTCGATCGGTACGCGGACGTCGTTATAATCGGTGGCCTCGCGGCCGGACTCGGCGAGTATCTGCTCGGTTTCCTCGCCGTCACCGGCGTCCTGCTCACCTCCTACCTCGGGACGCAGGCACAGGCCGTCGGACTGGAGCGCGTCTACGGCGGCCTCGTGGGCCGGGCCGATCGCCTCGCGATCATCGGCATCACGGCCGCGCTGGCCGTCCCGCTCTCCGGAACGTACGCAGGCTACAGTCTCGTCGGCTGGTTGCTCATCTTCCTGGCCGTCGTCGGCCACCTGACGGCGCTCCAGCGGTTCTACTACGCGTGGGGCGCCCTCGACTAGACCGACTCGGTTCTGGTTTTCGCGCCTCGTGGGACAGCCGAACGGACGGCGTTCGGGGCGCATCCTTTATCTGGGGCGACGATATATCTCCGTTCATGGTTCAGTGTGAGATGTGTGGCGCCGAGACGCAGGCCCCAAAGACGATCAAAGTCGAGGGGGCGAAGCTGGACGTCTGCTCGAACTGCACCGACTTCGGGACGGAGGTGAAGACGCCCGGTTCGACGTCGAGTACGTCGACGAAGTACTCGACCGGATCCGGCAGTTCCAGCGATTCGAGCGGGTCCACCAGTCGTTCGACCACCGGGGAGAGTTCGAGCGGTGGTCGAACGGGCGGTGGCCCGCCCCGGTCCGACATGTTCGACGAGATGGACGAGCTGGCTCCCGATTACGACGACCGTATTCGCCGTGCGCGCGAGGAGGCCGGTCTCAGCCAATCCGACCTCGCCAATGAACTCAACGAGAAGGCAAGTCTCATCCGCAAGCTAGAACGCGGCGAGACGCTTCCGAGCGACGGCGTCCAGTCGAAGCTCGAACGGTTCCTCGACGTGACCCTCACCGGCGAAGCGGCGTCCCCCAGCGACGAGTCCGACTGGGAGGGCGGTTCGTCGACCGGGAGTTACACGCTCGGTGACGTCGTCAAACGGAAGGACTGACGGGATGGCGCTCTACACAAACTGATTCGGCTGGACAACGGTACGAATTTCATGAGTGAGTAGCCGACACCGTTCTCGCTCCGGATTGGGGCGGATGTCGGTGACTCGGAATCTTTTTCCTGCTTCCGTGGCCCCCATCGAGTATGTTCGTTCTCGTTAATACCAAAACGTACCCATGTGACGAGGTTGCCGTCGCCAGGGCGGCGGCCGACGTGTCGCCCACTACGGACGCCGAACTAGCGATCGCTGCCCAGGAAACGTCCCTCGGTGCGGTCGCGGAGACGGGAGTCGAGACCTGGGCCCAACACGTCGACCCCATCGAACCGGGGAGCAACACGGGTGGAACGCTCGCGGAAACCGTCAGCGACGCCGGTGCGACGGGAACCCTCCTCAACCACTCGGAACGACGGTTGAAACTCGCCGCTATCGATGGGGCGCTCGAGGCCAGCAACCGTGTCGGCCTGGAAACGATCATCTGTGCGAACAACCCCACGCAGGTCGGTGCGGCAGCAGCACTCGGACCGGACGCCGTCGCCGTCGAACCGCCGGAACTCATCGGCACGGGAACCCCAGTCAGCCAGGCCGACCCGGCGATCGTCGAGGACGCCGTCGCCGCCGCGAACGCGATCGACGAATCCGTCTCGGTGCTCTGTGGAGCCGGGATCTCCACCGGCGAGGACGTCGTCGCGGCCCGCGAGCTGGGTGCCGACGGGGTGCTCCTAGCCAGTGGCGTAGCGAAAACAGCCGAGCCAGCCGACGCGCTCGCCGCGCTCGTCGATCCGCTCTGATTGGTCGACACGGGCAAATTCGACCTGGTCCTATCCGTCCGTTCAGCCGGGACGAAGTGGAGTGACGAATGAGGCATCGGGATCCCGAGCCTCACGATAGTATAAGTAATTAGATATAGCTATCGGCAGGTGCTGCAGCCTACGAATGTAGGTACATTAATAACGGAGAGTGCGAGTTCTTCACTAACTGACGATGTCCGGAGAACAGGTGTTCGTCTCGCACGATCCGGCGGACCTTGAACTCGTACAGGAACTGTTCTCGACGGTCAAGAACTTTCCATTCGGAGTACACCTCGCGCTCGAGGAAATCGAGTCAGGACGTCGGCGTGAACGCCTGGAGGGGCGGCTTGCAAACAGCGATATCGTGGTCGCCGTCCTCACGAGAAGTTCGGAGGACAGCAAGTGGATCAACCAGGAGATCGGCTACGCCATCGCGAAGGGAATCCCCATTTTACCGCTGTACGAATCGGAATCGCTGGGTGGTGGATTCATCGAGGGCCTGAAGGGGGTGACCATCGACCGCGAGAATCCCTCGTATACGGTGTTCAATCTACTCTGTCAGCTCCGTTCCGAGCTAGCCCCCCTGGGCGCCCTGTCGGTTCCCAACTGGTACATTCGATTCCCGTGTACGCTCGCAGACTGTGGGCACCCAGTGACGCTCGATCTCGAACAGGGCCAGACGAAGCTATGGAAGCGTCACAAACACGGACAGTTGCTCGAAGCGACGTGTGACGTCTGCGACTCGAGCTACTACTTCGATCCGGCCACTATCGGATTCGTCCGGCGCGAAGACGGTCCGTATTGAGCGCTGCCGACTGCCAACAGCTCCGGACACGGTGAACCGGGTGGTCATCCGACGTCGATTATGGGGTCAATCTGTCGTAGGCCGCTTGGACCAAGCGAAACGCCTCTCGACTCCCGGTGTTTCGGTCGGGATGTGCGTTTTTAATCTGTGTGAGGTAGGCCCGTCGAACGGTGTCCTCGTCGGCACCGGGCTCGACGTCGAGGATCTCTCTGGCCTCCGTCCTTCGCGTCTGAACGTCGATGACGATTCCCTCGGCCTCGGCGGACGCCTTGCACGACTCACACAGCGTTTCCGATCGATCGTCGAGTAATGTGACCTGGTACAGTTCGTCGTCGAACCACTCGTGACACTGACTGCAGAGTGATTTTCGTCCGGCGATTTCGGTCTTCTCCCCGGCGACGTCGCGCCCTCGATCGGCGTTCCCGGCCCGACCGGGCACTTCCCGGAGACAGTCGGGACAGATCGTAACGACGGTCCCGTCTGTCAGGACGACGTCTTCGAGAGTTCTGGGTTTGAACTCGGCCAGACACCCATCGCAGTCCCCGCGACGCGTGTCGAGTTCGACCAGTTTCTTGATCGCCGCCCTGGCGTGTGGCTCACACTGCGGACAGCACGCTATCGAGTTCCCATTGGGCATCGAGACGGTTCGCAACCGTCCCACTGCGATCGACCGGTTGCACCCGTCGCAGCCCTCTCGACGCTCGTCGGCGACCCCCATCTGGACAACGCTACGTGATGGTGATATATTAGTTCTGCTCTCCGTGACACTCGCCGACGAATCGAGAGATGGATACGTTCCCCACCCATGCGCCCAACTATGCTCACAGGCGGGAAAACCGACAAAGCGAAGGGGCTAATCGCTCGTCCAGGGTCGCTCGTGATCGACTGTCTGGCTATCGCCGGACTCGTGCTCGTTGGCCGCCTCTCACATGGAGATGCCGTCCTCGCCGATCCGCTCGCTACCGCAATAGCAGTGATTCCGTTCGTCGGTGGCTGGCTCCTGGTGGCGCTTCTCACCGGCCTCTACGCCACCGCTGCGTCGTCGAACGACGGCAGGCAGCTCGGACTGGTACTCGTCTGCTGGCTCGCGGCCGCGAACGTCGGGTTTCTCCTCCGTGGCTCACCAGTCTTGCC
>SLIS01000412.1 GCA_007135505.1 Halovivax sp. | reverse complement strand
GGCTACGTCGTCGTCGACTTCGAACTGTCCTCGGGTTCCGGCGGCGGTTCGGCGCCCTCGATCGCTTCGGCCGCTTCCGTGTCCTTTTCGGTCTCGACGTGCCAGCGGTCGACTTCGTCGTCGAGCGCGGCGAGCGTCTCGGAGACGGTCTCCTTGAGGGCGTCGTCGTTGACGTTGGCCTCGAAGACGAACTCCTCGTCGCCGCGGCCGGACTGCTGGACGTTGGCGCTCATGAGTTCGTTGTCGAAGTAGTACGGAGCGAGCTGGGTCATCACCCGCTGGTAGACGGTGTCTTCGACGCGCCGAATCGCCTTTCGCCCGGCCGAGTCGGCGGCCCGGGCCACGTAGTCGATCGACTCCCGCCAGTTGTCGACGGCTTCGTCGGCGGCGTCCTCTTCGAGGGCCTCGTAGGACTCCGATAGTTTCTCCCCGGCGGTCTTTATGTCCTGGTCGGGGCGCTTGCCTGCTTTCTCTCCCCTTCCCTCCTCGACGTGGGCCTGTTCGGCGGTCTTTTCGCTGACGTCGCTGTCGAGGCGCTCGTGGGACTTCGGACGCCACTCGTCCCACTCCTCGAAGTCCGTCGCGTACTCATCTCCCAGCTCGGTCTCTGGATCGTGAGCGCCAGCGTCCCGGAGGGCAGCGGTGATGCGTTCGCCGTGTTCGACGACGTCGCTCCAGTCACCGCGAATCTTGAACCCGGAGATGCTTTCTTCCATTCGATTGGGCGGGTCGTAGGAGGTCCGTCATTATAAACTTCGTCGCTGGAACAGGCCGGCCAGTCCCGTGTCAGTCGTAATTACAGTGGTCGGTGCGTTCGACGGACGAGGGGATGATCAACAGGCTTCGGCCTCACCGATACATCAGCCGATACGCGATCCCATCGAGACGCTCGGCGATCCGGCCGAGCCAGACCGAGAGGAAGGCGGCCCGTCGAACCGATCGATCGGACAACTCGATTCGCGGACCGTCGAAGGGGTTCGAGGCCGCCGAGTCGCTCTCGTCGCCCTCCGCGGCGTCGAGGACCGTCGTCACGCCACACCGTCCACAGGACTCAGTTCGGTTACCCATGGCTGAGACGAGAGACGGGAGCCAGCACAATGAAGGTTCGGTCGGCTCCACAGCTTCGGTCGACTGCCACGGAAGCGACCCAGCGCCGGTCGGTCCGAAGTCGAGTCGGCGGTGAGTATAAGCCTCGTCGCTGGTATGAGTTATCGCATGGGCAACGCCGCATCGCCACCGACGGATACCCAGGACACCGAAAGCGGGGACGAACCGGGCGTCGCCGATCGAATCGAATTACCGGAGTGGGACGACGCCTACTTCGACCAGCTTGCGGGACGACTCGTGTACAATTACGACCTCGAGAAGGATCGGCGCGTCGAGGGCGAGTCGTTCGAGTTGTACGGACAGCTGTCGCTGACGAGCAAGAAACACTTCCTGCATCCCGCGCTGTCGTTCGCCCACCACGAGTCGACGGAGCACCTCTTCGCTACCCGCCGGGAGGCACTCGACGTGTCGACGCTGGATCGCTTCGTCGAGCTCGGTCACGAGCTGGCCGACGAGTGGATCGAACCGGACGAAGAACACTTCAGCACGGATTTTACGTTCGTCGTCGTGGCCGACGACGTTACCGACGACGTTCGAGATCGGGTCGACGGGTTTCAGGACCGGACGCTGCTGAAATACGGATACAACGGCCACTACGAGATCTCGCTGATCGTCGTCGATCCCGAGCGAGAAACCATCGTCGCGAGTCCGGCGGCCGACGCGACGGAAGCGGCCCGCGTCTGGGCGGACATCGAGCGCGAGGAACCGGGAATTTTCGGCCTCATAGCCAGACGGTTTCAGCTCTAGGGGAGCGACGATTTTCAGCGACCAGGGTGCTTTCGGGGTCGGTTGACGACCAGCGTCGGACCAAACTGCTGTTGCTGGACCGTGAAGCGAACGATCGGCGCTCCAGCAGCGACCGGAGCCGACGGGCACCGCTCAGTGCCACTGGCGCCCAGCCAGGACGATCGATGGGTGAGCGTTGGGCGGACCGCGAACGCTCGCAGGGCCCCGGTATCCGCGTGGCTACGAGTGGGTGTTCTCGACCGGGTGCAGTTCGTCCGCGAAGAAATCGAACGTCGGTAAACCGATGCGGCGTCAGTCGTCGCCGGGTTCGCCGCCGTCTGCGACCGCCGGCTCGTCACCGATCGCGCCGATCTCGGTCAGGTGTCCGTAGCCGATGCGGACCAGCGCGAGCGCCAGCCCGATCAGCACGAAGGCGAGTAGGATCTGGACACCGCCGGCGACGTACTCGAACGTCGTTTCGAACGGTTGATCCCCGGCACCGAGGACGCTCAGGTAGAACACCTGGTAGAGTGCCAGCCAGAGCAATCCGAAGATAGTGATGACCGTCATCAGCGCCATCGGGACCCCGGTACTGACCAGCTGCTTGGTGTCCTCGAGGTTGGCGAGCCAGATCGTGCCGGTCAACAGCGCGAGTGCAGCGAGGAGCTGGTTCGCGCCGCCGAACAGCGGCCAGAGGTCCTCCCACCGGCCGCTGCCGACCAGCACGAACGCGGCGACGACGATCACCGAGGTGTTGACGTACATGTTCGCACCGTACTCCTCGACGGTCGTCTCGGGCGTGCCGATGTTCTCTTCCATCATGTAACGACCGAGTCGAACGGCCGTGTCCATGCTCGTGAGCAGGAAGCTCGCGAGGACGAGCGCCATGAACGGGGCGGCGTAGGACATCGGGATGCCCAACGCGGTGAGTATCGCCCCGCCCCCGGTTGCGAAGTTCGGGAGTGCGAGTCCGATTCCACCCCCCGCAGCAGGAATGGCGACCACGGCGACGGCGCAGAGCGCGACGGTCGCGAGGAGGCCCTCGCCGAGCATCCCGCCGTAGCCGATCAGCCTCGCGTCGGTCTCCTTGTCCAGTTGCTTCGCCGTCGTCCCCGAGGACACCAGCGAGTGGAAGCCGCTGATCGTCCCGCATGCGATGGTGATGAACAACAGCGGGAACAGCGGCATGATCGGGAGTACGTCCGCGAGCGGACCCTCCTGGCCGAGGAATCCGTACCACGCCCCGATCGCGATGTCGAATCCGTCGATGCCCTCCGCCACGGCGCCGGAGCCCATCCCCGTGATGAAGGTGCCGACGATGACCGCCAACAGCGCCCCGCCGACCCCGCTGTACAGCAGGAACGACGAGAGGTAATCGCGCGGCTGGAGTAGCATCCAGACCGGCAGTACGCTCGCGATCCCCCCGTAGACGAGGATCACCATGAGCCAGGCCCCGACGTTCGGGAACCCGAGTAACGACGGGATCAGGTCAGGCACCGAATCGAAGAGAACGATCGTTCCCTCCGGATAGGCGAATCCTTCGGCCGCTTGCGCTTCGGGCACCGGGAACAGGGCGAGCGGGTACTGAATGCCCACCCAGACCGACGCGAAGACGCCCGAGACGAACACGACCGTCCCGACCGAGAACGGGAGCCCCAGCTGGTACAGCCAGAACCCGAAGATGAACGCCAGCGCGATGTAAATGATGCTCGCGGTGGCCGCCTGCGGGAACGCGTTGAACACCACGCCGATGACGAGTGCGAACACCGCCACGACGAGGATGACGAGCAAGAACGCGAACCACAGCAGCATGTTCTTCCCGCGTTCACCGACGTACTCGCCGATGATGTAGCCGATGGACTTCCCCTCGTGTCGAAGGCTGCTCGACAGCGACGTGAAGTCGTGGACGGCTCCCAGCAGCGGGTTGCCGATCGCGACCCACAGTACGGCCGGCACCCACCCCCAGACCAGCGCGGCCGTGATCGGGCCGACGATCGGTGCGCCGCCCGCGATACTCGAGTAGTGATGCCCCAGTAGCACCGGCTTCTTCGCCGGTACGTACTCCTGTCCGTCTTGATGTGTGTGGGCTGGTGTCGTTCGCGAGTCGTCGAGGTCGACGAACTGCGCGAGGTATCGGCCGTAACCGATGTACGCGACGGTGAACGTCGTGAGTACCAGCGCCACGATCCAGATTACGCCTGTCATTGGTATGCGCCTACATAGCGTGGATAGCAGTAATGCATTATAAACATTGAGATACATGAGAGCGAAGTTGAACATTCGTGGTCGATTCGGCAACGAAGCCGGGCTCTTCAGGGGAAGAAGTATAAAATTCGGCAGTGTGAAGGTAAATTGTTACGTTAGGACACCGATTCCGAAGACCGATCGGCCGGAGCGACGTCGACCTCGAGTTCGTTCGCCACCTCCGTGAGTATCGACCCACGGACTTCCTCGATTCGCGTTTCGATTTTTCCGACCAGCGGCGTATCGAACGTCGCCTCGATCGTCTCGATTCGTTCTCGCTCGGTGGCCACGCGATCTCGAAGGAACGCCCCGCCGCGGCCGGTTTCGTCCGCGTCCGGCGACGGAGTGAGGCGGTTGAGTACCAGTCCGTCGACGGCGAGATCGGCATCGGCGAGCGTCTCCACCGAGCGGCGCGTCTCCCGGATCGACAGCGTGTCCGGATTCAAGACGAGGTAGAACGACGCGTCGGACCGGAGCACCTCTCCAGCGAACTCGAACCGTTCCTTGCGTTCCCGGAGCCGGTCCAGGATTGGATCCCCCTCCGTCACGCGACGCGGTTCGCGATTCCCGATCGCGGCCTTCTCGAAGAGGTCGATGCTCCGTTCGCGCTTGTACTGCAGTCGGTCGATCCACTGGGCGAGCAGGTCGGGCAGGGAGAGGAGCCGAAGCGTGCTCCCGGTCGGCGAAGTGTCGAAGACGATCCGATCGTACGGGTCCGGGTCGGCCATCACGTCGACGAACCGGTCGAACAGGGCCGCCTCGTAGGCGCCCGGCGTCTGGTGGGCCATCTCCAGCTGGATGTCGATTTCGTTCACCATGGCGGGGCTCAGCTGGGAGCCGAGCTGGCGTTTTAAATCCATGAGGTGTTCGTCGACCTCGCGCTCCGGATCGATTTCGACGGCCGAGAGGCCCTCGTAGCCCTCGACCGGCTGGGGTTCGTCGCCGAACGACTCGTCGAAGACGTCGCTGGTGCTGTGGGCCGGATCCGTCGAGACGAGCAGCGTCTCGAGTCCAGCCTCGGCCGATGCGAGGGCGTACGCGCTGGAGACCGTGGTCTTGCCGACACCGCCCTTGCCGCCGAAGAAGACGAATCGGCTCATCAGAAGTGATACTGCTGTCCCTTGCGCTCGACGAGCGACTCGCGGTCCCACATTCGACGTTCCCAGGCCTCGTACTCGGTCGAGAGGTACGGGAGCAGTTCGGCCGTGTAGTACGAGACGGGGCTCGGAATGCCGAACGCGTCGGGGAAACAGGCGAGCATGAACGCGTCCTCCAGGTCTTCGGCCTCGTTCTCGATCTTCTCGTAGGCCGGATGTGTGATCATTCCGTGATAGAGACCGCGCAGCCACTCCAGCAGGGTTTCCCGGTAGCTGGCGATCCGATCTTCGAGCGTCATACGATACCACAAGACAGTGAAGTGCGAAAAGCGTGTCGTCGACGGCGAGCGAGACGCCGGGCGCCTACGAGGCGGCCCTGTTCGATCGGTTCGTCGCCATCCACCTCGGTACCGCGCCACCTCGGTACCACCGCCATTCTGTTGCTATCGACGGCCGTAACGCTCCAAGCGGACCAGTCGTGCCGGTCCATGCCAAACGGACCCCATTCGACGAACCGGCCGCGTCACCGGATCGACCAACAACATCTTGACCGTGCGCCACACTCTCACTGCTATGTCCGACCGGATTCCGGTCACGATCCTCAGCGGAGCGCTCGGGGCCGGGAAGACGACGACGCTCAATCACCTGCTCGAACACAACGAGGGCCACGACATCGCCGTCCTGGTCAACGATATGGGCGAGATCAACGTCGACGCGGAGTTGCTCTCGACCGGCAGCGAACTGTCGGCGGCGACCGGGATCGCCGAACTCTCGAACGGCTGTATCTGCTGTGAACGACAGGACGACCTCGAAACCGAGGTGAGTCGGTTAGCGCGCTCGTACGACTTCGAGTACCTCGTCGTCGAGGCCTCGGGGATCAGCGAACCGGCGCCGATCGCCCGGTTGTTCACCACCGAATCGCGCGCCGCCGCCCGGTACGCGGTGGACACGACCGTGACGGTCGTCGACGCACGCTCGTTTTACGACGCGTTCCTCGAGGGAGAAGTTGCGGGCGAGGGGGCCGTACCGTCGCGGGAGACGGCACCCGGCGACACGGACCGGCCGCTGTCGGACCTGCTCATCGAACAGGTGGAGTTCGCCGACGTCGTCCTCTGTAACAAGACGGATCTGCTGTCCGAGACCGAACGCGAGGGGGTCCGCGAGGTGATTCGAACGCTCCAGCCCGAAGCGCGCGTCCACGAAACGACGTTCGGGGCGGTCGAGGCCGAAGCGATCCTGGGAACGGGCCTGTTCGATCCACGGCGAACGGGGGAACGCGCCGGCTGGAAGCGCGCCTTCGACCGGGCAGAGACGAGTGACGGTCCGACCGACCAGCCGGGAGTCGAGTCTCACGATTCCGCCGATGAGGACGGCCACGAGCACGACGCGGACCACTCGCACGATCACCAGCCACACTCACATGGTCACCACGACCACGCACACGACGAGGACGGAACGCACGAACACACGCATCGCTCGCCAGCGGACGTCTACGGCGTCACATCGGTCGCCTTCCGCCGGAATCGCCCGCTCGATCCGGAGCGGTTCCGGGCGTTCCTCGAATCCCTGCCGGCGAACGTGATTCGAGCGAAAGGGCGGTGCTGGGTGGCCGGACGCGACGAGACGGTTCAGGTGCTAAACGTCGCGGGACGATCGATCCGCATCGAAACCGCCGGCCGCTGGATCGCGAGTTTGCCGGAGCGCGAGCGATCCCTCTATCGCGCCAATCGCACGGCGGATTACTGGCATCCGACGTGGGGCGACCGGGAGGTCCGGCTGGTGTTCATCGGTCGGAACCTGAACGAGTCGGAACTCGAGAGTCGGTTAGACGACTGTCTGGTCGCGGACCAGGAGCTGTCCGAGGACGACGGAACGACGGAATCGTGGGCGGACGCGGCCCGCGAGTTCCCAGACGAGGACGGGGACGTGCTCGTCGTTCGGTAGTCGGGTCAGGAGAAGAAGACGACGGCGATGGTGAGCGCCGCGAGGGAGACGATGCCGATGGTGATGGAGTACAGGAGCCGACGGATTCGAAGGGCTGCCGGGACCTCGCTCCGGAGGTTCGGTCGCGCGGTGAGGACGTAGCGGTGATAGGCGACGACGCCCAGACCAACCCAGCAGATCGTGGAGATGACGATCGCCGGTTCGATCGGGACGCCCCACTCGACGAGGTACATCGGACCCCACCCGAGCAGAAACGGGATTCCGAGGAGCGAGACGACGAGAAACGGGACCGGATCGACCGGAGTTCCCTCCTCGTTGTGGAGCTGGACGGCCATAGTCCGAAGAACTGCTCTTCAGCGGCTAAGTTTGCCGCGTGAATACGCAGGCACCGCAGTCGAACGACCGCTCGTCCCACGAAACCGTCGAGCGGCCACACCGCCGACGGCGTGACGAGCGATACAGTTATTCCCGCCGAGTGAGTGGCTCCGCCATGTCCATCGCTGACGGGATCGAGGCGTCCAGGGGGAATCCACTGGTAGTGCTCGCGCTGAACGTGATCCTCTCGGCGGCGTTCGTCGGGATGTTCCTGACGCTTTTGGATCTCATCGGTGCCGTCGACTTCACCTGGATGCGCTTTCTCGGCCTGACGCTCGTGCTGGTCGTCATCACACACGTCGTGACCCGTTGAGCGGCGGCGAGGCGCTCACGTCGCGTCCGCGGCGAGGGCAGCAAGCGCTCGCTTCAATTCGCCACGACGTTTCCAGCCGGCCAGGCGATCCGAGAGGAACCGCGGACGGATCCCGAGGGAGACGGCCGACGTCGCCGTGAGTCGGCTCCCCTCGTTCTCCGGCGTGCAGGTGAGCGTCGTCTCCATCGTCGCCAGCGGACCCGCCTCGCCGAGCTGTTCGTAGTAGAAGCCGTCACCGGATTCCAGTGGCTCGAAGCGAAGCGTCGTCGACAGGCCACGTGCCGCGACCTCGACGAGCCAGTCGCCGGACTCCTCGCGTGGGACGACCTCCAGGACCTCGAACGTGCCCTCGTACCCGACGATGTCCTCGGGCGTCAGGAGGCGTCGAACGTGGGCCGGTCCGGCCTGGACGAATCGCGATACTTCGACCGTCCGCATCGCTCGCAATTGGTGGACCGACACCTTATATGTCCGGGCGCGAGTGAGTCAAGACGAGAATGACGATCGAAGACCGGGACGACGCGTACCTCGTCACCCACGCACTGGCCAGAGACACCCTCTCTCGACTTCGCTCGGTCGAGACGGAACAGGTTAGTTTCCGGAAAGGACTCGTGAAACTCGGTCGGATCTGTGGCTACGAGATCATCGACGGTCGCATGGAGACCGAGTACGTCGAGCTCGAGACGCCGCTCGAGACCACGATGGGCGAGCGGGTCAAGGGCCTCGACAACGTGGTAATCATCAACGTCCTTCGGGCGGCGACGCCGTTCGTCGAGGGACTACTCAAGGCGTTTCCGCGGGCCCGTCAGGGCGTCATCAGCGCGAGCCGGAACGAGGAGGCCGGCCGCACCGAGGACGGTTCGTTCCCGATCACGATCGACTACGTCAAGCTCCCCGAGATCCGGGAGGAAGACACCGTCATCGTCGCCGACCCGATGCTCGCCACCGGGTCGACCATGAACGCGGTGCTCGAACACGTCGTCGCGAACGCCGCCGATCCGGAGCACCTCATCGTCCTCTCGGCCGTCTCGGCGCCGGAGGGCCTGCTACGCGTCGGCGATCAGTTCCCCCAGGCGGACCTGCTCACCGTCGCGATCGACGACCGACTCGACGACGATGGCTTCATCGTCCCCGGACTCGGCGACGCCGGAGACCGCGCGTTCCGAACGACCTGAGGTAAAAGACAAGCCGACTCGCGCGCACGAAGCCGCGCTGACTCCCGCTCATTCGCCGTCGCACGTGTCGATCCCGACGAGTGCGTTCACCGGACAGCGGCCGATGACGGCCGTCGCGAACAGGTCGCTGCCGGCCACGAACGCGAGCGTTCCTGGCGTCGAGTTGCGGTTTCGGTAGCCGATTCCGAGCAGCGCGAGGGCGACGACGCTGCGACCCACGCGGTCGAGTCCGCCGACGTTTCGGTCCATAGCGCTACCTCGAGTGGGATCGAGTTACCGTCGTTCGTTTCACGTGCAACCCGGTCTCCGATCGACGGCAATCGAAAATCGACATCGATCGCGTCCGCTAGTGTCGTCGAGCGATCTATTCGGCCGCTTCGGTCGTCGCTTCTGCCTCGTTGCCCACGTCTTCGGCCGCGTCGGCACCTTCGTTCGCGTCGTCGCCGTCGTCACCGCTTTCGTCCTCGTCTTCGGCCGCCGAGAGGCCGGCGTTCGGTTCCCGTTCGAGTGCGGGCGGCTCGTCGAAGTGATCCGAGTAGCCGTCGAACCAGCGCCGGATGCGCTCGATGCGATCGACGACGTGGCCCGGTTCGCCGGATCGAGAGAGTTCGTGTCCCTCCCGGGGGTACCGGACTAGCCGGGTGTCGACCCGGTGTTTCTTCAGGCCGACGTAGAACAGCTCCGCCGTGTTGACCGGCGTCCGGTAGTCCTGGTCCGAGTGGATGAGCAGCGTCGGCGTGTCGACCTCCGGGACCAGCGAGACCGGCGAGTGCTCCCAGAGGAACTCGGGTTCCTCCCACGGCGTGGTACCGAAGTCGTACTCGACGAGTTTGAACGCGCCGTCGGTCGAACCGTAGAAGCCGGTGAGGTCGTAGACGCCGCGCTGGGAGACGGCCGCGGTGAAGCGGTCGGTCGAGCCGACCGTCCAGGCGGTCATGTAGCCGCCGAAGCTGCCGCCGGTGACGTACTGCTCCGACTCGTCGATCTCGGGACGCTCACAGACCTTGTCGACGCCCGAGAGGACGTCCGAAAGCGTGACGTCGCCCCAGTCGCGGTGGATGCCCATCGCGTGGTCCTCGCCGTAGCCGGTCGATCCCCGCGGGTTCGACCAGAACACGGCGTAGCCACTGGCCGTAAGCGTCTGGAACTCGTGCCACATCGTCCCGGACGTCGTCCACTGGGTGTGCGGGCCGCCGTGGATCTCGACGACGAGCGGGTACGGTTCGGTCGCCTCCCGGGCGTCGTCGGCATCCACGTCCTCGGGCGGCGTCAGCAGCCAGCCCTGGAGCTCGGTGCCGTCGTTCTCGAACCGGAGTTCCTCCGGTTCGGCGACAGCGTGCTCGTCCAGGTACGACTCGTTGACCCGCGTGAGTCGGATCGGATCGGCGCCGTCGCGGCCCACCACGAAGACGTCACCGGGGTGGTCCCACTCGCTCTGGGTGACGGCGATGGCCGTCTCGCCGACCGAGACGCCCTCGACGGTGACGCCGTCACCGTAGACCGGTTCGGGATCGGCGCTCGCGTCACCGGGAACCGACTGCACGACGACGGATCCGTCGTCCGGCGTCGCAAAGAAGAGCCGCTCCTCGTCGGGGCCCCACTGGAAGCCACCGCCGTAGGCGAGCGTCCGGTCGAGCGGCTCGGTCGGAACGACTTCCTCGCCGGTCTCGCGGTCGTGAACGACGATGTCGGCCTGGCGCATCGTCATGCGCTCTTCCGGCGTTCGCGGGAACGCGACCAGGCCGTCGGTCGTCGCCTCGATCATGCCGCCCCAGCCGGTCGTCTGGGTGAACGCCTCGGGTTCGCCGACGTCGGGATCGTCGGCTCCCGGCGCCCCGACCGGGTGTTCGTAGATGTCGAAGACGACCGAGTCGTCCGGTTCTTCGTGATCTTCCTTGCTGGCGTAGTAGACCGTCTCCGCGTCACCCCACGCCGGGCCGACGTAGTCGGCGTCGCCGTCGGTGAGGCGAACGAGCGCGTCCTCGCGATCCGCTTCGGCACCATCGAGGGCCGTCTCGACGTCGAGGACGTAGACGTGGCTGCGTTTGCCGTCGAAGTACCGCTGCATTGAACGATAGACCATACGGTCGATGACCCGAGGATCGGGCGTCTCGGGTTCGTAGTCCGGATCGACGGAGCGGTCGCGACCCTCCTCGCGATCCTCGGCGCTTACGGCCTGACTGAAGACGATGCGGGAGCCGTCCGGACTCCACTCGATGCCGGAAACACCGCCGGCGACCTCGGTGACCTGCTGGGCCTCTCCACCGCCGGTCGGGAGGACCCACAGCTGCGGTCGATCGTCGTCGGCGCCACGGGTGCTCACGAACGCGAGGTACTCGCCGTCCGGACTCCACCGTGGCTGGCTGTCGACGCCCTCGGCGACCGTGAACTGCCGAGCGTCGCCGCCATCTGTGGAGACGACGTAGATCGTCGCCACGTAGGACTCGGCGTCGTCGGCCACTTTCCGGACGAATGCGACTCGCTCGCCGTCGGGAGATAGCTCCGGCTCTCCCACGTGGACGAGGTCGTGATAGTCGGCTGCGTCGATTGCCTGCATACCCCGTGCCAGCGGCCAGGTCAGATTAATTGTTTCGAATCGTATGAGTCGGCGCGACCAGTCGTCCGTGCGTTCGGCCCCGATTTTCCAACAGGTTGAAACGATCATTCCGAGGCCGTGAATCGAAGTTGTCCGTCGATTTCGTCCGTTTACAGACAGTCCGACGCGACGAACATTCACGACAATTTCTTGATAGTTATATGGGTCCAGCGGGCGAACGAGTGGCTATGGCGCGAGAGATAGACAGGCGCGCAGTGATTCGCGCAATGGGCGCGGCCGGTAGCGTCGTGCTCATCGGTACCGCACAGGCACAGGACGACGACGAAGACGAAGAGATCGACGAGGATCCGGAACCGGAAGAGGGCGGCGAGATTCTCGTCTGGGACGCCGGCGGGACCGGTGGGACGTACTACCCGCTGTCGGGCGAGTTCAAGACGATCGTCGAGGAACACACGCCTCACGGACTGCAGGTCCAGTCCACGGGCGCGAGCGTCGAGAACGTCGGCAGCTTAGCCAGGGAGGAAGCCGACTTCGCGTTGATCCAGAACGACATCAACTTCTTCGCGTACGAGGGGACGGGACTCGAGGAGTTCGAGGGTAACCCGATCGAGACCCTCAGGGGCGTGGCCTCGCTGTACCCCGAGACGATCCACGTGGTCGTCGACGCCGATGCCGGCTACGAGTCGGTCGAGGACCTCGACGGTGCCGCGATCAACACGGGCGACCTCGGAAGCGGGACGCAGGTAAACGCCCTGCAGATCCTCGAAACGGCGGGCGTCGAGGACTTCGACGAACAGAACACCGACTTCGCGACGGCCGCGGATCAGCTGCGTGACGGGGACATCGACGCCTCGTTCATCGTCGGCGGCTGGCCGGTCGGTGCAGTCGAGGAACTCGCAACGACCGCCGACATCGACATCATCGAAATCGGCGGCGACCTCCAGGAGGACCTCCTCGAGGAGGTGGAGTTCTTCGCCGAGGACGAGATCCCGGGCGGAACGTACGACGGCGTCGATGACGACGTCCAGACCGTCTCCGTCCAGGCGATGATCACGACCCACGAGGCCGTCGACGAGGGAATCGTCGAGGAGGTGACCGCCGCCATCTTCGACTACACCGACGACCTCACGATCAAGGAGGAGTTCATCGACGTCGAAACCTCCCAGGACGGTATGTCGATTCCGCTCCACCCCGGCGCCGAGGCGTACTTCGACGAACACGAGGACGTCGACCTGGAAGAGGACGAGGAAGATCCTGACGAAGACGAGGAAGATCCCGACGAGGACGACGAAGGCGAGACGGACGAATAGGTGACCAGACACGTCGAAGCGATACCGCGAGGATTCGACGGACCGCCCCAGTCCGATCACCGGTCGCTCGTGATCGATCCGTGAGGATACGTTCGTCAGTTCCGCTCGAACGGCTGCTCGCCGTCGCCGTGATCGTGCTGGCAGTAGCGACGGCCGGCGGCGCCGTCGCCCAGCTCCTCGTCAGTGACGGTACCGGAAGTCCGCTCGCCGGGATCGATTCGGGCGAGGACGATCGCTCGTCGCTACAAACGCTCGTCGTCGCCGACGCCGAGACGGGCGACAGGCTCCTCGAGGTCGCGGTAACCGACGGCGACGAAGTCACCCTCGCGTACACCCACAGCGTCGAGAAAACGCCCGTCAAGGACGTCTACGTCGTCGACGGTGCCGCCCTGCACATGGACCGCATGGTGTTTTCGTCGTTCGGCGCCGGCCTTCCATCCGAGGCAAACGTCACCCACACCGAGGACGGCTTCGTCGTCTCGGTCGATCAACGCTTCGAGGACCTCTACGTCGTCCCCGGATCGATTGCCGGGCACACGCTCCACGTCGGTGAGACGTGTTACGACCTCGTCGAACGGGCCGACGGCGCGACCGTTCGCCTGTTCGTCGAAACCGGCGACGGCGTCGAAGCGGACGACAGTGGTCGGCCATGAGCGTCGAGCCGGGTCCGTCGGACGAACTCACCGACGAGGAAACCGAAGAGATCCTCCGGGAGGTCGAACGTCGCCGGACGCTTCGTGGAACGGCAGTCATCGTCGTCGCCGTGATCGGGGTCGCGTTCTCGACGTTCCAGATCTGGATCGCGGCCCGCGGCTTCACCCTCGCGGCGACGCTTCCGATCGTCGGCGAGGTACACCTCACGTCGCTCCAGCAGCTCCAGATCAACGCGATCCACGTCACGTTCGCCCTGTTGCTGACGTTTCTGCTCTTTCCACCGAGCCGGGGGAGCGGGCCGATCGCCCGCCGACTGGGGCGGATCGAACCGGCGACGAGACGACGGGTCGGCGACGACCACCCCCTGACGAGCGTCGCGGCCGGGCTTCGCACGACCGGGCGATGGCTGGCGATCGATCCCGACATGAATCGCATCACCCCGCTCGACCTCGTGCTCTTTTTCGCCTCGCTCCTGCCGGTGCACTACATCGTCACCGAGTTCGACGAGAT
>SLIS01000366.1 GCA_007135505.1 Halovivax sp. | reverse complement strand
GTTGATGATATTCGAGAGAATGGCCATGGCGAACAGGCCGACCATCAACCAGCCCCACCGGGGGAGCGTCTCCTTTTCGATATTCATGGTGGGAGGCGGGTACGCGAGGTCAATAATACTGCCGCTTGGGGGCTAGTGCATGTCGAACAGAGAGGAGCCGGCGGTACGTTCAAATCGCTCGCGACGATGCGCCGATTACTCCGCACAGCAGGCGTCTTCCGGCGGGGCCGAATCGTCGAGACCGCCGTCGGCCGCGACCGGCTCTTCGAGCCGATAGAGGCTCTGTCGGGCGTCTGCAAAGTAGATCCCTTCGTCGACCATCCCGATCTCCTCGAGTCGCTCGAGCGCGTACCGGACCGTTCGGGCCGAGAGCATCGACTCCTCGACGATTTGCTTCTGCGTGAGGGGACCGTCGTATTCGAGTACCTTGTACACCAGTTTGGCACTCGGGGGGCAATCCGAGAGTTCGGCCGATTCGATCTCTTCCATCGTTACGAATCGAAACACTCCAGAAGCATAAAAGTGACTCTCCGTCACACGATAGATACGTCGAGCCAGCTGTCGAATTCCGGCGACGCCGTTCTGGAACCGGACAGTTGCTGACAGGCGGCTTTTCGAATCTGGAAGTCTGCCTTCGAAGGCGCCTTCGTCTCAGCGTGGCGGGTACTCGAATGGGGACAGTCCGGGTCACTCGATCGGAACGACGCCGCTCGATGCTATCGACGTGACGCCGGGGATCGAGCGACAATATAGTGGGCCACTGGGGACCGGAATCGGCGACCGGAATTGAGACGAATAGGCCTACCCGAGACGAGAAGGTGTATCCGGGACGAAAAGGTGTTTCCGGAACGAATAGGCGTATCCGAGAGAAAACGGCGACTCGACTCGAATCGGACTTGCCGTCGTCACACCTGATTCCAGGCGTTCTCGTCGTCGGGGTCGAGGTCGGCCGGTGCGTCCGGCACGTCTCGATCGGTCGCCCCCGGGTGGCCCGCGCCCCGGTCGCCCGTGGCGTCGCCGAATCTCGCGTCCGCAGTCGACCCACCGCCCGACGCCGGTCCACCACCGTCGTCGGCGCCTTCGGACGGGTCGAACTCGTCGGAATCGGAGGCCCCGAGTTCCATACTCGGCCAGGCGGTCTGCTCCCAGCGGCCGCGGTCGCTGTAGTAGTAGACGACGTCGTCGGTGACTGCGGCAAACAGCCCCCGATCGGTGTCGTGAACGACCCGATTGCTCGTGTCGATGGCGACGTCGACGACGTCCTCGAGCGTATCGAGGGCGATGTGGTGATCGCCGACCCACATCGGGAGCGAGCCGCGCGAGATCCACTCGGCGTAGCGGTGTTCGTGGACGGCTCGCTGGGCGACGGCCTCGTCGACCGGCGTTCGCTGGCGGAGTACCCACGCCCCGGCGAGTGCGACGGTTCCGAGCAGCGCGAAGAAGCCGACGAACGCGATGCTCCGCGACTCGGTGTTCGTCACCAGTTGCGTCTCGCGGTGCGGTTCGGTGACCGACGGCGTCGGGTCGTCGAGCCACGCGGCCCGCTCGGTCACGACGAGTTCCGTCTCCAGGACGAGGTCGTCGGCGTTCGTGCCGGTGTCGTAGCTCGTCTGGAGGGCCACGACCGTCCGCACGTTCGCGATATCGCCGACCTGGTCCTCGACCTCGCGTTGTTCCGCCCGGATCTCCTCGAGGTCGATCTCGACCGCGCTCGCGGCGACGTCGCCGTCGACGGCTGGCTGGTCTCGAAGCAGCGGTTCGCTCCGATCCCAGAAGACGGTCCCGTCCCGTGTTGCCTCGTGCCTGAGCGTGACGTCGTGGACGACCGCCGTGTCGCTCGTCGGGACGGTCGTCCGCGGCGCGAGCGTGAGCGTCGAAGTGGCGTCCCGCAGGTAGACCGGCTCGTTCGTGAGTTCCGTCCCTTCGTCCCAGAGGCCGTCCGATTCGACGACGGCGCTCGTTCCCAGCTCCGTCTCGAGCGTCTCGGTGTCTATCTCCTGTGTCGTCGTCTCCTCGTGTGGCGTCGCGACCGCCCAGCCGCTTATCGCGAGGGCGAGCACGCCAACGAGGGCCAGCGCGACGATCACCGCCGTCCCGTGTCTGGCCACGAGCAAGTCGAGTCTCGGATTGTCGATCATCAGGTCACCCACCGGTACCCCGCCGTTCGGCGGTCCCACGTTCGATCCCCTATCGAATGATTCCCGGTTGACAAACTGTAGGACTTTCCAACTGATAACCGTACTGGCCAATAATGGCCGTTACCGAAGCCAACGGCGGGCTTTTCGTTTTAGCCGTGTGGCGGTCGAAACGTGTGCGCCCGACCGCCGGATCCGGATGTCGTCCCGACCGAAGAGCGCCAGGATCGCGCCGACAGCGACGCCGACGACGACGCCGTTGACGGCCCCGACGGCCAGGTAGGGATGGACGTCGTGGAGCCCGACGAGGATCGACGGCGGGAGCACGAGCAGGTACCGATACTCGCTGACCGTACGCAGGTACTGCCCCTCCGTCTCCGGCGCGGACAGCCGGAGCGTCGTCTCGCTCGCGGACCGCATCCCCACAGTCTGGGACGTCGGCTCGACGGCAACGCCGCCGCTCGCGGCCTCGGTTCGGACGACGACCGGGAGGTAGCCGGCGTTGTCGACGGTTCGAGTCAGCTCGCCCGTCTCACCGGGTGCGAGAACCTGCGGATCGTCGGTCGGCTGGTCGGTACTCACCACCTCGTACGTCGTCGTCCCCGACGGGATCACCATCGCGGCCGTCGCGAGCGTCACCAGGACGACGAGGACGAGTCCGATCACGACCCAGATGCCGATGACGCCCTCGCGGCTGCGCGTCCGCGCGGTCTCCCGTCTGGATGGCCCGGCCCGTTCGAAGAGGAGACCGAACCCGAGCAGCGCGACCCCGATGCCGACCAGGATCGCCCCGCTTCCCTCCGCGTCGAGGCCGTCCGGGACGCCGGCGAGGCCAGCGATCGCGTCGACTATCGAGCCGACCGTCGACTGCACGCCCATAACGAGCGTCCCCAGGTGCGGAATCGTCACGGGCGATTCGCCGACGGTGAACGCGGTGGCGACGACCTGCCCGTCGGTCACCGGCGGCTCACCCGCGTCCTGATCGGTGAACGGGTTCGCGTCCCCCTTCGTGACATATCCTTCGTCGGTCACCGCGACGACACGGTGGGTCGTCAGTTCGCCCTGATTGACTTCCTGCGCCTCGAAAACGACGACGTCGCCCTCGGAGATGTCACCCGAGACGGCGTCCGGCACCGCGACGAACCCGTCGCCGGCGTCCATCGCCGGTGCCATGCTCCCGGTCGCGACGTAGCCCAGCAGAATCGGCTGGCCGAGCAGCTGTCCGAGCAACAGCGCGGCTACGACGACGGCGAGCAGCATCCCCAGCCCCCGCGTTACGTAGTCCGTCCGTGCCACGATCCCCTCTCGACCGGCCCACCCGGCCAGTTGTCCTGTTGATACGTACGGCGCCAGTCCGGTTTAGCTTCTGTGGCCGTCGAACGGCGACGGTGTCGACCGGTAACCACCGTTCGCACGTGCCGTAGTTCGTTCGCCGCCCGGTCCTCTTCGCCACCGCCCCGACCTCACAGTCGCCTGCGCCGTGCGACCGACCCCAGAACGAGCAGGCCGAGGGCGGTTGGCGGTGCGACTGCGGCGGTCATGGGCGAGGCGAGTTCGTACGAGCCGAGCGTCGGGCGGTCCGGGTCGGAGACGGCGACCGTTCCGCCCGGGGAGTACGAACTTGTCATGGTGCCG
>SLIS01000367.1 GCA_007135505.1 Halovivax sp. | reverse complement strand
CAGCATCTTTGCGAGTTCGCCGAGATGGGGATGGTGTATATGGAGCGGGCCATCGGCGTGCCGCGGCCGAGGGTGGGCCTGCTGAACATCGGAGAGGAACGGCACAAGGGCAATGAAGTGCTGAAAATCGTTCAGACAAGCCTGTCCGATCTCGGTCACATCAACTTTATCGGCAACGTCGAGCCAAAGGCCATGTTCAAAGGGGCCGCCGACGTGGTCGTGTGCGACGGGTTCACGGGCAATCTCGTGTTGAAGACGACCGAAGCGGTGGCCTCGCTCATTGCCAAGGAACTGAAGCGCCATATCATGTCAACGGTGATCAGCAAAGTGGGTTCGCTGCTGAGCATGGGCGCGTTCCGGCGGCTAAAACGGAGCATCGATCCCAATGAGTATCCCGGCGCTCCGCTGCTCGGGGTTAACGGGACGGTCATCATCTGCCACGGCGCCTCGTCGGCGCGCGGCATCACGAACTCGATACACGGCGCGTGCCGCGCGGTCGAGACAGGCGTCAATCACCATATTCGCGAAAGCGTAAAGAAACTGCGCGAGTCGGTACAGATAAAGGAACGGCTTTCCATCCAGGAGTTTTTGTAGGCGCTTCTAATCGTTTCCGGCGTCTTTGCCGGCGCTCAACGGCACGACAAGCACCGCGCAATCGGCTTTCCTTACCACCTTTTCGGTGACGTTTCCGAACAGGACCTTTTCGAGCGCGCCTTGGCCGTGACGCCCTATCACTATGAGGTCGGCATTTATCTGCCGCGCGAATTCGAGGATTTTAATGTAATCTTTGCCGACCTGCATGTGTATGTTGAAATCGACGCCTGCGGGCACTCGCGGTTTGTATTGGCTTTCGATTTTGGCGTCGATATCCTGTTTGGCTTTTTCGTCGACTCCCTCGACCTCGTAGATGTAAGTTTTCCAGAACTGGGCTTCGGGTTCTGGTATAACGTGCAGCAGATGCAGCTGCGAGCCGGGCCTTCGAACGGCCGCGTCAATCGCGTAATCGAAGGCAAACGCAGCGTTTTCCGAGAAATCCGTGCAGAAAAGTATGCGCTCGCATGAGCTGAGGTCTTTTTTCTCGCCACTCACGTCAATGCTCCTGTTTTCGGCGGTTTAAGGTCATTTTACAAGCGACGGCAGAAACAGCGATATCTGCGGGAACGCCACAAGCAGCGCGACAGCCAGGATCAGCGTGTACAAAAACGGCAACGCGCCGCGAAAAACTGCGCCCAGCGGAACGTCGCGTTCCATCCCGCTGACAACATAAACGTTCACCCCCACGGGCGGCGAAATCACCCCCATCTGCGTAACCACGACGATTATCACCCCAAACCAGATAGGGTCGTAGCCGAGATTGGTGATCACGGGCGAGAAAATCGGCACTGTCAGAAGAACAAGCGCGAGCGCGTCTACGAAACAGCCGGCCAGCAGGTAAAACAAAATCACGCTGCCGACCACCATCCAGCTTGGTAGGGGCAAACCGCTCAGCCAGCCCGCAAGCTCGTATGGAATGCCGGTGCGCGCCAGGAAACGCCCGAACACTACCGCGCCCGCCACTATCAGCAGCACCATGCACGATGTGCGGGCCGTTTCAAGCAGCGAGCGTTTGAGGACCTTCCAGGAGAGCAGGCGTTTTGCCAAGGCAATAATGAGGCTGCCCGCCGCGCCGATTGCGGCGGCTTCCGTGGGTGTGAAGTAGCCGAGGAACATGCCGCCCATCACGCTTACGAACAATATGAGCGTTTCTGACACTCCCGCCGCCGCCGCCAGCTTCTCTCGCAGGCTTGATTTGGGGCCTGCCGGGCCGAGTTCTGGCCTGCGCAGACAGTTTATGTAGATCATCACGCAGAACATTGCGGCTATCATCGCGCCGGGCAGGATGCCCGCGATGAACAGCTTGCCGATCGACTGTTCGGTCATTACGGCGTACACGATAAATACCACGCTCGGAGGTATGAGCATTCCGAGGCTGCCGCCGGCCGCGACTGCGCCGCCGCCCAGCTCCATGCTGTAACCGTAACGGCGCATTTCGGGCAGCGCCACCGACGACATCGTGGCGGCGGTCGCCGGGCCAGAACCGCATATTGCGCCAAAAGCCGTGCAAGCGCCGACCGTTGCCATTGCAAGCCCGCCGGGCAACGCGCCAAGCCAAACATAGGCCGTGTTGAAAAGCCGCCGGCTGATACCAACATGAAAGCATATCTGGCCCATGAAAACGAAAAGCGGGATTACGGTGAGGCTGCCGGACGAGAAGGTTTCGTAAAAATCCGCCGTCACCATCGCCAGCGCGGCCTGCGGCGTTACAAGATAGGCGAAAGAGAGCAGCCCCACTATCGCCATCGCAAACGCGACGGGCATGCTTGCCGTCAGCAACAGCAGCAGCATGAGACAGCCGAGAATTCCCACTTGCGCGTCCGTCACGGTTTTATCATCCCCCGGCCCGGATGGAGCAGGTTGTGCGCCTTCACCAGGACAGTCACGGCCAACGCGCCCGATATAAAGTATGCAATCCAGTAAACGGGCAGTTGGAGCGTGAGCGAAACTTCCCCCGTGCGCTTGAGCGTGTTGCCATATATGAGCGTCTGGCGGGCGATGACCACGAGAAACGCCATGATGAGCAGCCGGTTTATCGTGTCTACGGCGACGCGGCCGGGCCGGTGAAGTTTGTGAAAAAAATACTCGATAGCCACGTGGCCCTTCACGGCCGTTGTGTACGGCAGGGCGCACGCGATTGCGACCGCGCCGGCCATACGAACGATATCGTAAGCGCCGGTTAACGAACTGCCCATAACGCGCATCACGACGTCAGTCGTCGTTACGGTCATCATAGTGAGGACGGCCAGCCCCGAACAGGCCGCCATCGCCACAACCATAACGCGCAAGATTGAAACAAAAACAACATCAACGGCTTTCGCGCCGTCAACCAGACTTTTTGGCACGCCCATGAACTTACGCCGCGTCTTCAATCATCGCCTGAAGATCGCGCAAAAATTGTTCGCCCGGCAGCCCGTTTGCCTTGCATGCCTCGATGTATTCGTCCAGTATCGGCCTCACCGCCTCAATCCATCGGGCCTTTTCATCTTCGTCAAGCTGTATGATCGGATGTCCAAGCTCTTCAATGAACTCGCGGCCTTCGTCATCGGCCTGGTCCCACGCTTCGCCATGCTTTGCCACCCATTCCGCGCTGACTTCCGTGAATATCTCCTGGATATCCTCGGGCAGGCGGGCCCATGACTGCTTGTTCATGGTCACGAACATGGCGGTCGTGTAGCCAATAACCGAACTGTCCGTGACGGAACTGATGACCTCGCCCTGATTCCAGCCTTTGAGCGCCTCGATCGGGCAAATCGTTGCGTCAACCGTGCCCCTCTGCAGGGCCTCATACGTCTCGCCCTGGCTCATGCCGACCGGCACGCCGTTCAGGTTTTCAATGATCTTCGCTGACAGCCCGGTCGCGCGCACTTTGAGCCCGGCCACGTCTTCAAGCACATTGACGGGCCTTTTTGTGGCCAGAATGCCGGGCCCGTGCGCGTGCACGTACAGCACGCGCGTGTCGGCCACTTCTTCCGGCATATATTTCTGAACCATTGCGGTTGCGGCCTTTGTGGCGACCGTGCCGCTGGGATAACCGAGTGGGAGGTCCAGCCCTTCGAGCAGCGGAAAACGCCCGCGCGTATAAGCAAAACAGCTCATTCCGATGTCGCTTATTCCGTTTACCACGCCCTCGTAAATCTGCGGCGCGGCGGTGAGGGCGCCGCCGGGGTGAATCTG
>SLIS01000144.1 GCA_007135505.1 Halovivax sp. | reverse complement strand
TCGACCTCGCTCAGCACGTGCGAGGAGAGGACGACCGTGGTGTCGGTCTCGTTCCCGATGCGCGTGACGATGTCGTGAAACGCCGCGACGCCACGCGGATCCAGGCCGGCGGTCGGCTCGTCGAGGACGAGCACCGGTGGTTCCGGGAGCAGGGCTGCAGCCAGTCCGAGGCGACGACCCATCCCGTTCGAGTAGCCGGAAACCGCTCGATCGGCAGCATCGCTAAGCCCGACGAGTTCGAGGACGTCCTCGATCCGCTCGTCGCGGTTCTCGAGGCCGCGAATCCGAGCGTTCGTCGAGAGGATTTCCCGTCCCGTCAACGAGGCGGGGAAGCCGCTGTGTTCGGGCAGGAAGCCGACGCGCTCACGCACGCGGTGTCCCGCCTCCTCGACGTCGAGGCCGCCGACGTCGATCGTCCCGCTGTCGGGCCGGTCGTGGCCGACCAGCAAGCCGAACAGGGTGCTCTTTCCCGCGCCGTTCGTCCCGAGGACGCCGAACGTCGATCCCGACGGGATTTCGAAGGAAGGACCGTCGAGGGCGACGACGTCGCCGTATCGTTTGTGTATATCAGTGATCGTGATTTGCATAGTAGTCCCTCCAGTTGTCGTGTGGCGGTTCCGCCAGCGGATGGTGATCGATCAGGCCCGCGGATTCGACGACCGGGAACGAGCTCTCGGCCAGTCGAACGGCGTCGAACGCCGGACTCTCCGCGAAGACCGCCGCCTGCGGCCGATCGTGGACGAGTTGTTCGACCGTCCCCGCGGGACGATGGCGAACCTCGCTGGTGCCGTCGCCGTCGAGATCGACGGCGCTGGCGTCCGACCAGTAGTTGCCCCGGTCGGAGTCGTTCCAGGCGATCTGTGCGGTCGTCGTCGCGAACGCCTGTTCGTCGTTTTCGATGAAACTGTTGCCCGCGACGACCCCACCGGTGGAGCCGGCGGTCGCGTGGACGCCGACGCGGTTCTCGAGGACGAGGTTGTCGACGAGACGATTGTGCTGGGCGTTGTAGATGTAGAACCCATTGCCGTTGGCGACGACGGTGTTCCCGCGAATCTCGCTATATTCGACGTCCTTGAGGAGGATGCCGTGGGCGCTGGTGCCGTCGTTGTTCGCGGCGACGTTGTCGACGAGCGTGATGTTCTCGGAGACCATCAGCGCGAAGCCGACGTCGTTGTTCGCGGCGACGTTCCCCTCGAGTCGGTTGTCGTTCGAGTACATGTAGTGGACGCCGCAGCGCATCTCCCACATGGTGTTGTTCTCGGTGAGCACGCCCTCGGCCCACGAGTAGAAGATCCCGTCCCGAACGGTGGTGATGTAGTTGTCCCGCAATACGGCGTCGTCGGCGTCCCAGAGGTGGATGCCGTTACCGCGGTCGGTGAGCGGGAAGACGTCTTCCCGGCCGGCGATCTTCGACCCCTCGACGGTGACGTCCGAAACGCCGTTGATCCAGACGCCGAAACTGACGTCGGTGAGGCGGACGTCCGTCACCGTCGCGTCGGAGCCGTTGACGAAGACCCCGGCGTGTTCACCGCTGCGTTCGTGGCCCGTGTCACGTATCCAGACGCCCTCGAGCGTGACGTTCGGGGCGTCGATCGCGACGACGGTTCCCTCGCCGCCGCCGTCGATGACGGCGCCGTCTCGCTCGGCCGCTGCAATCGTCAGGCCGTCGGTTTCGACGGTGACGTGTTCTTCGAAGGAGCCCTCGAGGACGACGATATCACCCGGCTGGGCGGCGTCGACCGCCGCCTGCACGGAGTCAAATTGGTCGCCGTCGAGGGTCGCGACGCCGGGTTCGGTGGGCTCGTCGACGTCGTGGATGTCTGGGACGTCGGGCGTCCAGTCGCTGGCGCTTTCGGTGCCATCGGACGCGCCCGTCGCGGCGACGAGCGCCGTGGCGAGGAGCACCGCCAGGACGATTACGGCGAGACCAGCGAACCAGGCGTCGGTTCTCACGAGCGTTCACCTCTACAGTCGGTCGGGGTGGTGTCGCTCGAGTCCTCGAGCGGAGACTGCGCCCCATCAGGGGCAGCGAAGCCTGGCGCGTGGAACGTCCCAGCAGGCTGGTCGTCGCCAGCAGGCTGGTCGTCGGTGTACTCATCGTTCCGCCGGCCAAACCGCCCTCGGACGCGCTCGAGGCTTGAGCGAACGAGTTCGGGCACGTCCCGCAGCGTCGCCTCGGAGTCGCGCAGGAGGAAGGCAACGACGAGGAGACCGATCGCGGCGATCGTCAGGTAGCCACCCGGGCCGAACCAGGCGGTGCCGCTGATGTTGGCGACCTCGTAGGGGCCGAGCACTGGTGGCGTGAAGCCGTCGACGCCTCGTAGCGGCGCGTTCGGATCCAGCGAGTGGCCGACCTGGTGGAGTCGGTACTGGATGATGGCGAACATGCCGGCGAAGACGGCGATCGTCCCGACCAACTGGCAGGTCAGGCCGAGTTTGAGCTTCCGGACGGTCGGCGCCAGCGCGACGAACACGCCGGCGGCAGCCACCGCGATGAACGGGAGCGGGCCGATCGACCACTCGGGAACGGCGACGGCCTTCTCGTGAACCTCGTAGTTGGGGTCGAGGAACACCGGATCCGGGAAGTAGAACCCGACGTAGTGGTTGAGCAGTTGCACCTCCGCGTACTCACCGCCGAGTCGTGGATAGGCGTACAGTTCGACCGGCAGCGCCCGACCGGGGTACTGCGGCGCGGTCAGCGTAATTCGCCACATCGGGAGGACGATGGCGAGCAACAGCAGCGCCGCCGCTATAAGCGGGAGGGCCCGCCGGAGTTCGGTCAGGCGCGAGGCAATCGTCGCGAGTCGTCCGGATCGGGCCATCGGCGATCAGTCCTCCGGTTCGACCAGGAGTCGCGAGCGCATCTCGAGGTGGAGCGCGCTGCAGAAGTACGCACAGTAGATCCAGTAGACGCCCGGCTTGTCGGCCGTGAACGTCACCTTGCGGGTCTCCTGCGGCGCGGTCTTGACGTTGATGTCGTACTGTGGAATCGCCAGGGAGTGGACGATGTTCTCGCTGGTTTCGATGTTCGTCGTCGTGATCTCGACCTCGTCACCCTCCTGGACGGTGATGTCCTGGAAGCCGAACTGGTTTCGCTGGTTGATCATGCGAACCTCGACTCGGCCGTCCTCGCGAGAGATGTCGTCCTCGCCGCCGGCGACTGGCTCGAGCGCGAGGTCGTCCGGATCGTAGACGGTTTCGGGGTTGATGTTGTCCCGGTGGACGATCGTCGCGTCGTGGGGTTCGGGGTAGGTTGGCGTGTCCTTGACGAGTTGCATTCCCTCCTCGTCGTCGCCGATGTAGATCAGCTGGTCGTTGACGGGGAACGTCGGTCCGACCGGGAGGAACCGGTCGAGGGATTGTTTGTTCAGCGAGATCAGCCAGTCGCCTTTCGGATCCGAGGAGAACGACTGGGAGGCGTTCAGGTGGCCGGGGTTGTAGTGGACGTCGATCTTCTGGATGACGGCGTCGTCACTGCCAGGTTCGGACTCGACGGCCGCCTCGATGTCCCACTTGACGACCTGTGAGTCGACGAACAGCGACGTATATGCGTGGCCACGGTCGTCGTATCGGGTGTGCAGCGGCCCCATACCGACCTGGGGCTGTCCGACGATGGCGTCGGACGGGTCGTCGACCTCACCGAGGAGGTCGAGTTCCATGATCGTACACGTGTTGTCGAGTTTGCCGGACGCAATCGCGTACTTTCCGTCGGGCGTAACGGTCACGCCGTGGGGGTTCGAGGGCACGTCGACGTACCGAACGATCGGTCGGTCGGCGTCGTT
>SLIS01000175.1 GCA_007135505.1 Halovivax sp. | reverse complement strand
CACCGCCGGGTAGCGTTCCACACGACGACTGGCCGTCGCTGTTTCTCGCTAGTGATCTGGGGCTTGCTCGAAGCCTCCGCAGCGTCGTATCGAAGGCCATCACCCTCCGCGTCGAGGTCACAGAGCAGTTTACTGATCGAGATCACCGGTCGGTCCTCCGGGGCTCGCTGTCGACCTCGGTTGCCCCGCCGAGGTCGGTCTCTCCCGTGCGGGTCGTGCGTCGTTCGACCGAGTCGGCCGGACAGCACCAGATATCGACGGCGTTCCAACCGAACAGTCGCGTGGCGTGTTCCCTGGCCGATGCGGCAGTCGCGGCCGTGACGCTACCGACGTGGCGCAGCGGTTCGTCGCGCTCGCTCCGAACGAACACCTCCCACTGGGGAGCCATCGTCTCCCGATTCGACGAAATCCCGTGTATCGACGATGCAGAGTCGGTCACGTGTGATCCTCGTACTCGACGGTCGTCGTGTTTCCGTCGAATCGGTTCGGGCCGGTTCCAGTAAACTGAGAATGCGTGTGGCGGTATAGGACCCGTCGGTTCGAACCGCGACCAAATGCAACCGAGCCGCGTCGACACGGCCGACCGACCGCTCGTCCTGATCTGGGAGCTGACCCAGGCGTGTCACCTGGCCTGCGAGCACTGCCGAGCCGAGGCAGTCCCCGGCCGTCATCCGGACGAACTCACCACCGCCGAGGGAAAACAGTTGCTCGACCGCGCCGCCGAGTTCGGTGACGGCCAACTCGTCGTCCTCTCCGGCGGGGATCCGCTCGTTCGCGACGACGTCGAGGAACTGGTGGCGTACGGGACCGATCTCGGGTTGCGGATGACGATCACGCCGAGCGGAACCCGCTCGCTCACCACAGATCGAATCGAGGCTCTCGCCGACGCCGGCATTCGGCGCATGGCCGTGAGCCTCGATGGGGCGACGCCGGAGAGCCACGACTCGTTTCGCGGCGAGCCCGGAAGCTTCGACGAGACCGTTCGCGCCGCGAGGGAAGCGAAGGCAGCCGGCATTCCGATCCAGATCAATACGACGGTCTGTGCAGACACCGTCGACGAACTCCCGGCGATCAGGGAGCGTCTCGAGGAACTCGGCGTCGTCATGTGGAGCGTGTTCTTCCTCGTCCCGGTCGGGCGCGGCCGCATCCTCGATCCAGTCTCGCCGGAGCGAGCCGAATCGGTGATGGCGTGGCTCGACGACGTCCGCCGGGAGGTGCCGTTCGCCATCAAGACGACCGAGGCGCCGATGTACCGTCGCGTCGTCGCCCAGCGAGCGGCGGCGGAGGCAACCGAGCGCGGACCGGACGACGAGAGCGACGCTTCCCCTCGCGGTGGTGGCGGTCGCCGTGGCGGAATCGTCGCCGGCGACGGCTTCTGCTTCGTGAGCCACACCGGGGAGGTGTTCCCCTCGGGGTTCCTCCCCGAATCGGCCGGAAACGTTCGTGAGACGCCGGTCACGACCATCTACCGGGAGAGCGAGCTGTTTCGATCCCTCCGGGATCGGGACCGCCTGTCCGGCAAGTGCGGAGCCTGTGAGTTTCGCGCCCTCTGTGGGGGAAGCCGCTCGCGAGCGTACGCGACGACCGGCGATCCACTCGCGAGCGATCCGCTCTGTCCGTACGTTCCGGCGGGCTACGATGGGCCAATGCCGTGGGACGGGTCGGTCGCCGACGCTGACTGAGAACGGCCGCTCCTATTCGTCGAGAATCGTGTCGAGGAGCTTCGACTGTGCAGCCCCGAGGTGTTCGGCGAACGTCGAGCCGCTGATGTCGAGCGCGTCGGCGACCTCGCTCGCGTTCGCTCCCTTCGGGTACTCGAAGTAGCCGAGTTCGTGAGCGGTTTCTAGTACCTCTCGCTGACGGCCCGTTAGCCTGGCCCGATCGACGAGCACGAGGTCGTTCTCGTCCGATTCGGTACTCTGGGTAAGTTCTTGCAGTCGAACCCCGTCGAAGCTTGATTTGAGGGCGGTCACCGTCGTCGAGAGCGTCTCCAGCTCGGGGCCGGTGACGGTCACGTGGAGCGCCCCATCGACCGCTCGAAGGGAGCTGACCGGGTTTCCTTCCGCCTCGACGACCTCGCACACGCAGTCGGTCGTCCAGTCCCGAGTGAATCGGTACGTTCGATCGGAGCCGGCACCGGCCACGGGCGTCAGCGAGATCGACTCGTCGATCACCTCGGTCTCGCCGCCATCGATCGCCTCGGCTTCGGCGGTGTCGACGGCTCCGGGTGAAACACCGCTCGTGGACCCTCTCGATAACCGTTGGCTCTTGTCCGAGTCGGCTCGCCCGTCCGTCCGGATCGGAGCTGCTTCGACCTCGCGATCCGTCGACTCGCCCGGGACGTCTCGCGTGGTCCGCGCTAAGGGCCCCGCCAGTTCACCGTCCGGATCGTCGATCGTGAACTCCTCGACGACCGTCTCCGAGTCGCGCCGGGACGAACGGGAGACGGATTCGACGGTGGAATCGACCGACTCCGCGGCCAGTGCGACCGGACAGCCGCCGGGATCGTCGACCACGATCGTTGCCTGATAGCCCGTCATATCCGGGTATCCCCCCACATCGGCCTTAACCAGGGATCGTCATTCCCAGCGCCTGGGTGTTCCGGCGAACCTGTTCGGCACCACCCCTACCGCGACGACGGAACAACCGTCTAACCGGAATGGCCACGTGCTCGCTGTGTGAGCTTCCGACACCGGAACCACCGATTACGGGCCCGGACGCCACCACTCCGTATTGCTGTCGTGGCTGTCTCCAGGTCGACGAGGCACTCGCGGACGTGGCGGATCTCGACGCGGAAGACGTCCGCGAGCGATCACGTGAGCGAATGGACGCGCCAATTCGAACGGCAGACGAACGTGACGATTCGCTGGCAGTCGGTGTCGATGAGTCCCTCGACGACGCTTCGGTCACGTTCCTCGCCATCGATGGGATGCACTGTTCGACCTGCGAGGGGTTCGTCTCGCTGCTGGCCGAGCGGGTCGAGGGCGTCGCGTCCATCGAGGTGAACTACGCGACGGAGACCGCCCGAATCGATTACGATCCCGACCGAACGAACCCCGAGTTGATTGCCGTGGCACTCACCGGCCACGGCTACACGGCCCGGCCTCGCGACGCGGACGAATCCGAGACCGGTAGTGGGGCCACATCGAGCGACGAGCTCGCGACGCGACTGCTCGTCGGTGGCTTTCTCACCTTCCTGATCAAACCCTGGTACCTCTTTTACTTCTATCCGAGCTACGTCGGCATCGAGACCGGTATCCTCGACGTCGATGCGACGACGAGTGTCGGCCTCTACGTGCCGATGGTGACGATCGCCGTCCTGACGACGATCGTCCTCGGCTATACCGGCTACCCCGTCCTTCGTGGCGCCTACGTCAGCCTCCGAGTCCGTCGTCCCAACATGGACCTCCTCGTCGCGCTTGCAGCCGTCTCCGCCTACGCCTACAGCACGCTCTCGCTCGTCACCGGCGGTGAGTACCTCTACTACGACGTCACGGTTGCCGTTGTCATGGTCGTGAGCCTCGGTCGATTCGTCGAGCAAAAGCGACGGCGCGGGGCGATGGACCGACTCTCCTCGCTCACCGCGGCGAGAAGCAAGGAAGCGACGCGACTCACCGACGAGGGGACCGAAACCGTGGCGGTCGGTGAACTCGAACCGGGCGAGTCCGTTCTCGTCCGTCCCGGCGATCGAGTGCCGATCGACGGCACGATTACCGCTGGGACGGCCGCGGTCGACGAGTCGGTGCTCACCGGCGAGTCGCTCCCGGTCACGAAAGACGTCGGCGACGAGGTGGTCGGCGGATCGGTGGTGACCGACGCCCCGCTCGAGGTGGCGGTCGGCCCGGAGGCGGAGAGTACCCTCGATCGGATCGCGGAACTCGTCTGGGCGGTCCAGAGCGCCACGCCGGGCATCCAGCGGTTCGTCGACCGACTCGCGACGATCTTCGTGCCGCTGGTCCTCGCGCTCGCGATCGTCGTCACGGCCGTCCAGTTCGGTATTGGGCACTCTCGTTCGGGCGCCCTGCTCGTCGGCCTCACCGTCCTGGTCGTCTCGTGTCCGTGCGCGATGGGACTGGCGACGCCGCTCGCGATCGCGTCCGGACTTCGGGACGGTCTCGCGCGTGGGATCGTGGTCGCGAACGAGTCGCTGTTCGAAGCCGCCCCGGACGTAGAGACCGTGGTCTTCGACAAGACGGGGACGCTCACGACCGGCGAGATGACCGTTCGCGACGTCGAGACGATCGCTGACGAACCGATCGAACGGCTCCTCGAACGAGCCGGTTCGGTCGAACGATACTCGGAACACCCCGCTGCAGCGGCGATCGTGACGTACGTCGACCAATTTTGCGACGAAACGGGTCGTGACGATGGACACGGCTCTACGATGCCGACGTCAACGGAACCGGTTCCCGATGGTGGAACGACCGAGGGAGCTGTCGTTCGACCGCCGTCAATCGGTGGGCCGGAACGGTCCGAGACGGCTGGAACGGTGACCGGCACCGGGAACGCCGTCACAGACTTTCGCCGCCATCCGGGTGAAGGGGTGAGCGCCTGCGTCGATGGCGAGCGGGTGGTTGTCGGGACGGCCAGCCTCGTCGAAGAGGCGGTCGGTCCGATCGAGAATGCACTCGCTCGCGCGGTCGAAGGGGCTCGCGACGACGGATTGCTTCCCGTCGTCGTCGGCTACGGGGATCGGGCCCGCGGTGTGATCACGGTCGGCGATACCGATCGCGAGGAGTGGCAGGTAGTCGCCGATTCGCTCGGCGATCGCGAGGTGATCGTCCTCACGGGCGACGACGAGCGGGCGGCCGCCCGGTTTCGCGAACACGCCGGCGTCGACCGGGTCTTCGCCGGCGTTCCGCCGGACGGCAAGGTCGAAACGATACGACGACTCGCCGTGGATCGTTCGGTCGCGATGGTCGGTGACGGCACGAACGACGCTCCAGCGCTCGGGGTGGCCGACCTCTCCATCGCGATGGGGAGTGCTACGGCTCAGGCGACCGACGCGGCCGACGCGATCGTGACGCGGGACGATCTGCGTGATGTCCCGGCTGTCTTCGAGCTCGCACGCGGAACACGTCGACGGATCCGCGAGAACGTCGCGTGGGCGCTCACGTACAACGCCGTCGCGATCCCCCTGGCGATGGCCGGGGTGATCAACCCGCTGTTCGCGGCCGTCGCGATGGCGACGAGCAGCCTCTTCGTCGTGACGAACTCGTCGCGGACGATTTTAGACTCGACGTAGCCACGCTACATTCGTTTTCGGCCGTCGGGTCCGGTGGTCCGCGTACCCGGTAGACTACCGGCGCGATGGCGACGTTCGACCGGGCTCGAAGGGTCGAAAGTGCTCGCCCGACCGGTCAACAGTTTTGTCCCGGCCACGCACGATCCATATCTGCGTTATCTCATCATCGAGCTTTACGGAACGACCGCTCTATAGTAGTTCCTAATATTGTGGAAACCACACAAGATATAATAGGGGTGCCGTCTACGTTCTAAACGTCCATGGAAACACCCACTACACGATCAGCAAACACGGTAGAGAACGAATCACAGACGGTGTTAGCGAGCGCGACTGACGTAAAATTGATGCAGCGGTTATTCGGTGTGGCTGCAATAGTCGCTTTCATCGGTTGGCTCGATACGGCCTTACTGACGGGGATTCACCTGGCAATCCTGCCGCTGCCGGAGTCCGTCGAGGTCGCGGGTACGAGCTGGGCGGTCATCACCAGCGAGTGGTCGTACCTGCTCGGCGTCCCGACCGCGATGTACGGGAGCGCGTACTACCTCTTCGTGCTCACGCTCGCGATCGGCTGGCTCACGTTCCGACTGCCACAGATCGAACGGCTGCTGCTGCCGGTGACGACCGTCGGGCTCCTCATGTCGGCGGGATTCGTCTACCTGCAGTTGTTCGTCATCGAGGCGATCTGTCCGTTCTGTATGATTTCCGCGGGGACGACCACGGTGCTGTTCGTCCTCGGGGCAGCGGTCTACCGAAGGAGCGAGTCGGATAGTCTGGGCGAACTCGGGACGACGGGTCTCGACGTCCGTACTGTTCTCTGGCCGGTCGCGATGCTCGCGATGGGCCTGTCGCTCCTCGTCGTCCTTCACCTGGTGACGATCCTGCCGCTACCGGTGCCCGGAAGCTGAGCCGCATAACGCACCAAACTGAACGAATACCATCATACCAAAAACATGACAGAATCAACCACACTGACGACGTACGAACTGACCGCCGAACGAGAGAGCCCGCGCCGCACGCGAATCGACACCGGGGACGCCGAGTTCGTCGTCGGCCACGACGTCAATCCCGTCGAGTACTTCCTGGGAGCGGTCCTCGCCTGCCTCAACTCGACGGGGACGATGGTCGCTCGCGATATGGACGTAGACATCGAGGCCCTCTCCATGCGGGTCGATGGCGACGTCGACTACGCGTCCTACCGGGGGGAACCGACGGACGAACGACCCGGCCTGCACGGTCTCGATGTCACCCTCTCGGTTGAGGCCGACGTCGACGACGCTACGCTCGACGCGTGGCTCGAAGCGGTCGAGGACCGCTGTCCGGTCACGGATAATGTGGGGAATCAGACGCCGATTGACGTGGAACTCGGTCGGGCGTGAGAGCGGGGAGTCGGCCGTCGGGCCGTCGTCGACCGTTCCCGTCCATGGAACCACGTACCCGATCGGGACGTTTATTTGTATCTTCCGTGGGGCCGAACACCGGGGATCGGCCTGTCGTGTGACTGATCACCGGCGACCGGTCTACCGTAGCTACGGTCTCCAGCGACCGGTATTCCGGGTCGGTCCGGAGTCGACCACCTCTTTCGTCGAATCACTCACGATCTGGGGCACTTTAACGACCGCGTTCCGTTCCCAGGGTGCTGGAAGTGTCGTAGTGGAAGAGGTGGTTCGAGCGCCTACGCACGCACGTGAGCAAGGAATGACCACATGGACGATCGTCGTCGGGGTGAAACAGGTGCCGGACGCGGACGAAGTCGGCATCGACCCCGACACGGGACGACTCGATCGGGCGAGCGCGCCCGCGGTGATGAACGGCCCCGACAGACACGCCCTCGAAGCGGCCCTCACGATACGCGATCAGGTCGGCGGCGAGGTGTACGCGATGACGATGGGTCCGCCGAACGCGACGAGCATCCTGGAGGAGGCCGTCGCGATGGGATGTGACGACGCCGTCCTGATCTCCGATCGGGCGTTCGCAGGCAGCGACACGTGGCCGACGAGTCTCACACTCGCCAGCGCGGCCGAGGTGCTCGATGCGGACGTCGTTGTTTGCGGCGAAGAGACGACGGATTCCTCGACCGGACAGGTGCCGCCAGGGATCGCCGCGCACAACGGCTGGGCACAGCTGACGTACGCGGAGGCGGTCGATGCTCGACCCGACGAGGATCGACTCGTCGCCAGGCGCGACGTAGAGGGCGGGTACGAACTCGTCGCCGCGGATCTGCCGGTCGTCGTGGCGGCCGTGTTCGGCGAGTTCCCGCCGCGACCGGCGCCGTTACACCGAAAGCTCTACGGGGAGAACGACTTTGAGCCGACGGTCTGGGACGCCGCAGCTCTCGAGATCGAGGACGAGGTCGGCCTCGCCGTCTCGCCGACGTCGGTCGGGACGATGGAGACCGTCCAGCCCGTCGAGCGCGAGGGCGAACTCGTCGACGGCGTCGACGAGCTGGCTGACGCCGTCTCGGAGGTGCTCGGATGAGCGACGAGATCGACGTCGACGCGTACGAAGATGTCTGGGTGTTCGTCGAGGAACACGCCGGCGAAGTCATGCCCGTCTCCTGGGAACTGCTAGCGGAGGGGGCGAAGCTGACCGAGAAGACCGGCGACGATCTCGTCGCGCTGACGATCGGTGAGGACGTCGCGGACGTGGCGACCGAAGCGATCGAGCGCGGTGCCGATCGCGTGCTGGTCGCCGACGACCCGGTGTTCGAGCCGTACCGGGCGGACCCGTACGGCGTCCAGTTTCGGTCGATGGTCGAGGAGCGAAAACCCTCGATCGTCCTCATCGGCGGGACCCACACCGGTCGCGACTTCGCCGGGCGGGTTGCCGTGCCGACGCACGCCGGGTTGACCGCCGACGTGACCGAGATCGACGTCGACGAGGAAGGGATTCTCCAGGCACGACGACCGGCGTTCGGTGGCGACCTCCTCGCGACGATTCTCTGCGAGGATCACCGCCCGCAGATGGCGACGATTCGCCCCGGCGTGTTCGAGGCGGCGGGGCGCGATCCCGACCGTGACGGGGAAATCGTCGAAGTCGACGTGGCCGTCGACGAATCCGACACGATCAGTGCGGTTCTCGAACGGGTTGTCGGCGACACCGCCGACATCACCGAGGCCGAGCGCATCGTCGCCGTCGGTCACGGGATCGAGGGAGACCTCGAGCCAGCGCGGGAACTGGCCGACGCGCTCGGAGCCGAACTCGCGGCGAGCCGCGCGGCGGTCGACGAGGGCTGGGTCGACGGTTCTCGTCAGGTCGGCCAGACCGGCAAGACGGTTCGTCCTGACCTGTACATCGCCGTCGGCATCAGCGGGGCGATCCAGCACGTCGAGGGGATGAACAAGAGCGGGACGGTGATCGCGATCAACGACGACCCGAACGCGCCGATCTTCGAACACGCCGATTACGCCATCGTGGGCGACCTCTTCGAGGTCTGTCCGGCGCTCGCGGCGCAACTGGCCGACGAACGAGCGATGGAGGTCACCCAATGAGTCCCGAACTTGCTGCGGATAGAGACATCCGGACCGAACCGAACTACGACGATTCCTTCGACGCGATCGTCGTCGGCGCCGGTCTCGCCGGTTGTGCGGCCGCGCTGACGATGGCCGATCGCGGCCTGACGGTGCTGGTGATCGAACGCGGCTCGTCGCCGGGAGCGAAGAACGTCTTCGGCGGCGTGCTGTACACGCCGACGATCCGCGAACTGGCCGATCTCGACGACGCGCCGCTCGAGCGGTACGTCGCCGAACGCCGATTCAGCATGCTCAGCGAGCGCGACGAAACCGCCGTTTCACTCCGGCCGGGCGAGTGGCACAGCGAACCGCACAACGATTCCTACACCGTTCTTCGCGGCGACTTCGACGAGTGGTTCGCCGAGCAGGCCGTCGAAGCCGGCGCGACGCTCCTCACGGAGACGACGGTGACCGGACTCGTCCGCGAGGGCGGGTGGATCGTCGGCGTCGAGACCGACCGGCCGGACGGTTCGATCCGCGCCCCGTACGTCGTCCTCGCCGAGGGCGGTAACTCGCTCGTCAGCGAGGGAGCGAACCTGAAGTCGACCGAGACGCGGGAGAACGTCGCCGTCGGTGTCAAGGAGGTTCTCGAGTTCCCCGACGGGGAGAACGTGATCGAGGATCGATTTCGGCTCATCGACGACGCCGGCGTCTCCTACCACTACTTCGGCGAGGGTGCCGTCGGCGACGCATTCGGCGGCGGGTTCATCTACACCAACGGCGACACGATCAGCGTCGGGGTGGCCTACCGAATCGAAGACGCCGTCGCCGCCGAGCAGTCGCCGGAAGCGACGCTGAACGCGTTCAAGACCCACCCTGCCGTCGCGCCAGTGGTCCGGGACGCCAGAACGGTCGAGTACGGGGCGAAGACCATCCCCGAGGGGGGCGCGGAGAGCGTTCCGGAACTCGTTCACGACGGCGCGGCGATCGTCGGGGACGCGGCGGGGCTGGTACTCAACAACGGGGTTCACCTCGAAGGGACGAACATGGCCGTAGAGAGCGGTTATCACGCCGGCGTCGCGATCGCGGAGGCGGCCGAGCGCGGTCAGACCAGTGGCGAGGCGCTGCAGTCCTACCCCGAGGCACTCGAACGATCGTTCGTCGTGAAAAACCTGGAGCGCTACGACTGGCTAATGAACGCGGTCGAGTCCGACCGCGATCTACTGTTCGAAGACCTGCCTCGCGCGTTCGCCGACGCCGGGACCGAGTACTTCCGGATGGACCGCCAGCCGAAGTCGGTTCACGCCGACAATGCAAAGAGCGCCGTCCTCGACGCCGTCGGTGGCTGGAGCGGCGCGGCGAAACTCGCGTTCCGATACCGTAAGGTGGTGACCTGAGATGAGCGTCCAACCACAGATTCCGACTGTCGAAAACGAATCGCTCGAAGACCGACTCTACACCGTCAGGTACGACGATCCCGGTGACTCGCACTTAGACGTCAAGGTGGCCGACGTCTGTGCGACCTGCGAGACGAACGACTGCGCTCGCGTCTGTCCCGCGAACGTCTGGCGTGAGGGCGAAGACGGCGTCCCCACGATCGCGTACGAGAACTGCCTCGAGTGTTCGAGCTGCCGGTTCGCCTGTCCGTACGACAACGTCGTCTGGGAGTACCCGGAGACCGGCGGCGGCGTGACGTACAAGCACGGGTGAACCGCGACGCGCTGGAGCGGCCCGACTCCCGTTACGTCGCTGCGCGTCTCCGTTCCGACGATTCGTTCCCATCGATCGGGAACGGGATCGACGATTCTTGAGTGAGAACGACTACCGTACTAGTAGAGAGCCCATGTCCCAGCAAGAGACCACGCCCGAGATCAATACCAAGGAGGACGCCGCGGTCACCGCCTACGACGCACTCGCGGCCGAAGGTTGTGAGTCACCCGACGTCTCGCTCCCCCACCGGGGCCGATCGACCTGGATCGTTCCGGCCAGGTGCGGGGACGACCCCTGGCGAGTACATATCGATCCACGGACCGGTGCGACGCGTGTCGTCCGGGCCACCAAGTGAGGCGGCTCCGGGACCCTTCGGGTGGGATCAGACGCTCCGGCGGAAGACGCCGACGCGGTTGTCGTCCGCATCGTAGAGTTCGACGGTGTACTGTTTCTGCCCGACGACTTCCTGGAGCTCGTCGACCCGTATTTCGAAGTGACTTCCTGGATCGTCCACGGTTGCAACCTCACGATCGCCGGAGGTCACCTCGATCCGATCGATTCCTTCGGTACTGGTCAACTGACAGGTGATCAGGTCATCGGATTGTTCGCACTCGAGATCTGCGGTCACTTCGGGTCCGGAATCACTCTCGAACGTGCCGGCGAAGTCGAGCATCATCGGCGAGAACTGCACCATCGCCAGGACGATGACGATGACGACGAATACAGAGAGGTTGATCTTCGAGACGTTCCGAGCGAAGAACCGCGCCGCCGGACGTTCAGCCGTCCGTCGGAGCCGAATCGCCAAGGGGACGATTGCAAAGTGCGTCAGCGGTCCCCAGACGATCAGGGCGAATCCGTACGCCATCACGTAGTGGAGGAACGTCCACTCCGGTCGATACGACAGCAGCAACGAGGCGGCCGACCAGCAGAAGAAGCCAAACACCATGAGGCCGGCGCTCTTGAACCAGCGCCAGATCGGCGTGTTCGCGTAGTAGATGCTGAGCAGGTCGCGCCAGGCCTGCCTGACGATACGTCGTGGAGCCGATCGGACAGATGACGGTGGATTCGACATAGTTCGTGGCGGTCGTTTTTTTGGATCAGGGAGCTTGACCCGTGGTTGCTTCAACACCTGTCGACGGAGCGACGCGGTGGTTCTCACGTCGACAGCCGTGAGAGATTCCCCGACACCGACTCTCACTGATTTCTACGTGATCGATCACAGTGGGTCGTTTCCCGAATCGATTCGCCCGTCAGCCCGGTCGATACCGTCGGTAGGACGCGACCTCGTGAGCCCGCATCGGTCGATCGCTACATCGGGAAACGGGGCCGCTCAGGCCCCGATTGACCAGAGCTGGGTGATCAGGTACCAGTTCAGGATGTACGTGATCACGAACGCTGTCAGGAAGAGCAGACAGAGCACGAACGTGCCACGCATCTCGTAGGCGTGGACGGGATCGTCGGGATCGTCGGCCATCTCGAGGCTCTCCCGTGGCTGGGCAATTTGCGTTCCCGCCGTGGCATTACCGCCGTCGGCCACGAGAGACGCGTCGGCGCCCGGCTCGATTCGCTCGCCGAACAGGACCGACAGGACCGCGAGCGCCACGAACAGTGCTCCGCCGACGATCGCGATCACTGCGGCGATGCCGAAGATCGCGAAGAGCGGGCTGGCCGCGTCGAGGCTGAACTCGTAACCCGCCCGGGGTACGTTCTGGACGACCTCGGGGGTTCGGCGGGGAACGCCGTAGAGGATACCGACGTACATCATCATGAGCGCCGTAATCCCCATCGCCCCGCCGTAGAGGTACGGCTGTGCCGACGTGAGCGTCGGCGAGATGAACCGGCGCATGAACATGGTCCGGATGACGAAGTAGACCAGGCCCATGAACGTGATCGTCGTCCCGAGCACGACGGTGCTGTGAAAGTGCCCGACGGTCGCGAACGTGTTGTGCCAGGCCATGTTGAGCTGGAGCTGGCCCATCAACACGCCGGTGATGCCGCCGAGGAATCCGAAGAGGATGATCGCCAGGACAGGCGCGGCAAAGGTCGGGTTCTTCCACGGCGCGGAGGTGAGCCAGCCGAAGAGGCCACCACCCTTCCCGCGCTTGCGGCGACCGGCTTCGATGCCGGCCGGGATGGCGAACGCGTGGATGAGGCTCGCGAGCGTCGCCCCGTAGAAGGCGTAGGAGGTGTTCCAGATGCGCCAGCCGGTCGAGATGCCGGGGTCGACCAGCAGGTGGTGGGCCGCGCCCATGTTGATGAAAAAGAGATAGAGGACGAACGCGGTCCGCGAGACCTTTTCGCTGACGACCTCGGCGCCGCCGACCACGTGGGTGAGGAAGTACCAGACGGTGATCATCGCCACGAGGTTGATCTGCTGAGTGCCGTGACCGACGATCCAGAACCACATCCGGTAGGCGGCGGGATCGAACTGGATGATTTCCAGTCGCCAGAGCAACCCACCGGCGAAGGCGACCACGCCGCCGAGCAGCGCCTCGACAGCGATGATACCGGTGATGAACGCACCGAACGTGACGAGCGGCAGGGACTGGCCGGCGTTCTCCCGTTTCTCACGCCAGATCGACAGGAAGAACGGGAGCGCAGCGACGACCACACCGAGGACGAAGACGAGTGCACCCGCGTAGAACGTGGGCGCCGACGGGAGCGGAATGTACGACGTCAGCAGCGGGGCCTGGTCCGGCGCGCTGGTCGTCCAGATCGAGTAGTAGACCGTCATCGCCCCGGCCAGCATCGTAACGTAGCCGAGCTTCGCCAGTTTTGTCAGCGGGAGCCGGCGACCGAGGACCATCGGGCCGCCGACGTAGAGGATCGCGACCTCCATGAAGACGATCCAGAACAGCAGCATGCTCCAGGCGTGCATACTGAGGTGGATGTAGTAGTCGGTGGCATTCAGGAGCCCGATCGCCTCCCAGCGGGTCAGCGCGACGGTGATCGCGAAGATTCCCCCGACGATCATGAAGACGATCGCGGTCAACCCGAAGAGCTTGACGTGGTTTTCGACCGACCGGTGGACGTCGAGGCCGGTGACACCACACGTCCGGAACCCGTCCTCGTCGTACTCGTTGTCGAAGAGGCCGAGGACGTCGTATCGGTGGCGGTCGGTCATGACGAGGGTTCCTCCACGTACAGCGTCCCGGCCATCGTCTCGTGGCCGTCGCCGCAGAACTCGTTACAGAGCACCCGATAGGTGCCCGGCTCGTCGAAAGCCATCGGGACGACCCACTCGTATCCGGGAATCACCTGGAGGTTGATCTGCTTGCTCAGGGTGTCTTCCGGGCGGATCGAAAAGCCGTGCTGGACGTCGTAGGCACCGAGGTGGAAGTCGTACTCCCGGCCCGCCTCGAGGACGACCGGCAGTCCGTCCCACTGGAACGTGGTGGCCCCGACGTAGACCTCGTCACCGGGCGGAATCAGGTGGCCATCCGCCGTCTCCCCAGCCTCCGACTTGTATGCTTGAACCGTCTCCACGAACTCGCCGTCTTCGACCTTGTAGCTCTGGCCGATCGGGTTCTGGTCACCGATTCGGGTGAAGGCGCTCATCCACCCGAAGAGGATGGCCGCCCAGCCGACGCCGAGGCCGAGCCAGATGGTCTCTCGACGGTTGATCGGCTGGTCCCACCAGTTGCCTTTCGGCGGTTTGATTGGTGACGTCATCGATTCACCTCGGTG
>SLIS01000106.1 GCA_007135505.1 Halovivax sp. | reverse complement strand
CGAGATCGAGGGCGAGCCCCTCGTCAGCTTCGAGGAGGGATCGCGATGACGGCCGCCGACCGCGACGATGGGACGACGGCCGATGGGTCCGCGACCGGGGAGCCGGATCCCGTCGACGATCCGTCCGCCGCCGCGAAATCGTCCGTCACAGAACTCGGACAGCGGGCACGCGAGCGGCTCGAACGGGCGCGCGAGGACCCGCGCGATCACCGGAACGCCCTGGCGGCTGCGGTCGTCGTCGGGCTCGTCCTCGCCTGGCTGCACTGGTTCGGGCTCGTCCTCGGTGGGGCCCTCGTCGGCCTCGTCTCCAGCACCCTCGAACGGGCGGTACTCGCCGGACTCGGCTTCGGCGTCGTCGTGCTGATCGCGTTCGTCGCGAGCCTCGGAACGAGCGCCCCGTCGGCGCTGTTGATGACGCCTGCCACCTACGTGACCGTCGGTGCCGCGCTGGCGCTCCCCGCCTTCGGCTCGCTCGTCAGGGGCCTCGGCTGATCGGTCACAGTCGACGCCGACTGGCTCGCCCGAAGCTGACGAGTGACTCGCAGTCGGCGCCTATCGGGGAAAGAGGGAGAACCGTCGGGGTCGAAGCGCCCGTATGGCCGCGGGCGTCCTCACGTCGCTCGATAGCGAAGTGATCCTGGCAGGCGGGTTCGTCCTCGCTGTCGCCGCCGTCCACCTGGTTCCTCACCACCTGCCGCGCTCGCTCGTCTCGCGGCGGTCTCTCCTCTCCCTCGCCGGCGGCGTCTCGATCGTCTACGCGTTCGTCCACCTCCTTCCGGAACTGGACGAGCGCCGCGAGGCGATCGAGGGCCTGGACCTGCTCGTCGTCACGCTGGCCGCCGAACACGTCTACGCCGTCGCGTTCGCCGGACTCGCCCTGTTCTACGGACTCGAGCGACTGGCAGCAGTCACCAGCACGCACGAGTTCGACCACGACTTCGGGTCCGTCACCGACGCCCCGGTCTTCTGGGTCCACGTTGGCGGCTTCGCCGTCTACAACGCAGTTATCGGCTACGCCATCGTCCGGGGCGAGACCGGCGTCGACAACACCGCCCTCTTCGCGGTCGCGATGGCGCTACACCTGTTCGGCAACGACGAGGCGATGGCCGCCCACCACCGACGGCTCTACACCGCGTACGGGAAGTGGGTGCTGGCCGGGGCCGTCGTCGCCGGCGGCGCGCTCGGCGCCGTCTACGCGATCCAGCCGGCGACCTACACGGTCCTGCTCGGCCTGCTCACCGGCGGGGTCGTCTTCAACGCGATCAAGGACGAGCTCCCGCGAACGCGGGAGAGTCGATTCTGGGCCTTCGCGGTCGGTGCGATCGGTTACGGCCTGGTTCTGTACGTCCTCTGAGCGGCTCCGCACCGGCGTCAGGCCTGGTCCCCACCGGACTCGCCGAGGGCGGGCTGGGACTCGTCGTCCAGCCGGTCTATGTCGCGCTCGGGGTTCGCCTCGTGACGATCACCCGCCGCGCCGGTCACCTCGCCGTAGATCGCCTCGCGGGCCTCCGCGGCCGAACCGAACTCGTCGGTCGCGAGCCGATCGAAGACGCTGCCGAGCGACTCCGTCTCGTTCGGCAGGTCGATCGCGTCGGTGGCGTACTCCCTGGAGAGTTCCTCGCCCGTCACCGGATACTCCAGCTCGCCCAGGTGGCTCGTTACGTCCGCCAGAACCGACTCCGTCGCCTCCGCCCGGGCGGCCTTGCGATCGCCGATGCGATCCTGTGCTCGATCTCGATCGGGTGATTCGTCGACCATGGCCGGGCTTCGAGTTCCCGGCTGGAAGTCGGCGGGCTTGCAGTGGCCGGGACGTCGCAAGCCGACCCGGGACTCGACGATCCACGCTCCGGCCCGCGATCGCGAAACGACCCGTACAAATCCGTCTGCAACGGGTAACTACTTTCTCCCCTCCGAACCAAGTCTTTCGTACGCGACGATCGTGAGCCTCGTCGCTCCCAAGTCATGAGAGACGTTCGCTACGACCCCGAGACTGAATCGACGTACGAGTGTTTCAAATGTGGCACGGTAGTGCGTGACACGTCACCAGGTGTCTGTCCGGCGTGCGGATCGGAACTACGAAACCGTCGGACTCCCATCGAGTAACCGATGTCCGCAAATGTTGCCGAAGAGGCGGGCGACGCACCCGATGAAACCGAGCCGGAGACGGCCCTAGCCACCGCGAGACGCCAGCTCGCGCGCGCGACGTCCCACGTCGACATCGACCCGGCCGTCGTCGAGCGACTCAAGCAGACGCGAAAGATCCACGAGGTCTCACTGCCGCTCCGGCGGGACGACGGCAGCGTCGAGATGCTCACCGGCTTTCGGGCCCAGCACGACAGCGTCCGCGGCCCGTACAAGGGCGGACTGCGCTACCACCCGGAGGTCTCCCGTGAGGAGTGTGCCGGCCTCGCGATGTGGATGACCTGGAAGTGTGCGGTGATGGACCTGCCCTTTGGCGGCGCCAAGGGCGGCGTCGTCGTCGACCCGAAGGAACTCAGCACGAACGAGAAGGAGCGCCTCACCCGGCGGTTCACCCAGGAGATCCGCTCGGCGATCGGTCCCACGAAGGACATCCCCGCACCCGACATGGGGACCGACCCGCAGACGATGGCCTGGCTGATGGACGCCTACAGCATGCAGCAAGACGAGACGATTCCGGGCGTCGTCACCGGCAAACCGCCCGCCGTCGGCGGCAGTCCCGGTCGAGAAGAGGCGCCGGGACGCAGCGTCGCCATCATCACGCGCGAGGCCTGCGACTACTACGACTACGACCTGCGCGAAACCACCGTCGCCGTCCAGGGATTCGGGAGCGTCGGCGCCAACGCCGCCCGCCTGCTCCACGAGTGGGGCGCGAACATCGTCGCCGTCAGCGACGTCAACGGTGCCCGCTACGACGCGGACGGCATCGACGTCGACGAGATCCCGTCTCACGACGTCGAACCGGAGGCCGTGACGGCCGCGACCGGCGTCGGGACGAAGCTCTCGAACGAGGAGCTGTTAGAGCTCGACGTCGACGTCCTCATCCCGGCCGCGATCGGGAACGTCCTCACGGAGGCCAACGCGAACGACGTGAGCGCCGACATGATCGTCGAGGGCGCGAACGGGCCGACCACGTTCGCCGCTGGGTCGATCTTCAACGAGCGGGACATTCCGGTCATCCCCGACATCCTCGCGAACGCCGGCGGCGTCACCGTCAGCTACTTCGAGTGGCTCCAGGGCGTCAACCGCCGCAAGTGGAGCCTCGAACGCGTCCACCGGGAGCTCGAAGAGGAGATGCTCGCCGCCTGGGAGGGCGTCAAAGTGGAAGTCGACGAACAGGACCTGACCTGGCGAGACGCCGCGTACGTCGTCGCCCTCAAGCGCATCGCCGAATCCCACGAGGCCCGCGGCGTCTGGCCCTGAAACTGCACGCGAGCGATCGGCCGACGGCCTCGTCTCTCGGCGAGGGCGATAGCGGCCCGGGCAGACGGGGAGTGCGTTCGAGTGGACGTCAGTCTCTGAAGTACCGAGGTTCCTTTCTCATCCGCTAGCCGTCGTAGCCCGGGCAATCACCGATCCAGGTACGCGACTGCCTCGTCGTCGCTCACCTGACCGAACCGGCGGTAGAACTGGCCGACGGCCCGAAACGTGGCGGGCGTCTGCAGCGCGACGATTTCGTCGGCCTCGCGCTCTAAGTCGGCGAGCGAATCGGGCGAGGCGACGGGGACCGCGAGCGTGACGTGGGCCGCGTCGGCATCTCGTACCTGTCGGAGACACGCCCGGGCCGTCGCACCCGTCGCCACGCCGTCG